>CALFCX010000037.1 GCA_937950635.1 uncultured bacterium | reverse complement strand
CTCGAACCCGGCCACTGCTTTAAGCCATTCATCGTGCCGGTACTCCCCTTCAATAAGCTCCATCTCAAGAGAATCGGCCATCTTCCTCGCAGCCTCGAGCCGTTTCAAATATTCCTCTTCAGGGTGTATGTTAGGGTTGAAAAAATATCCGGTAACGCAGTATCCGGCATCCCGCAATTTTTGCACGGGCCAACCCATGCATACTCCGCAGCATACATGCAAGAGAACCGAATTGCCTATAGCAATATTCTCATTCATAAACCTTTGTTCTGGAATATCCCGTCGTACAGCTTTTCGGCCCCCGCCATCTTTTCAAAAACAAGCTGTACCACCCTGGCATTCTGTTTTATCCTTATGCCGGCCGGGTTCTCGACCACAAGGATGAACTCGCTTTTTCCGGAAAAGCCCGCGTCCCACACGCCGTTCTGCGTGAACGTCCCCATACGCAGCAGCGTGGTGCGCGTAAAAGCCAAAGCGGTCATATCTGACGGCATGTTCACGGTCTCATTGGTCAATACTTTGTACGCACCTTTGGGAAGGTCCCACCAGCCGTATTTATCGCTTTCGACCGCTTTTACCGGCACCAGCTCTTCACATTCGGGCATTTTTCTTTCTTTATTGGAAAAATCCACCGCCCCCTGCCCTCTGAAAGCGAAGATCTTTCCGGCGGTCATGTCAAAACCGTTGGGAGTGAGTTGCTTTTCAAGATCGATATATCCGGTTATAAGATCTTTTTCACGGACAAGTTCCTCTATTTCAAAATGATTAAGCATCTTTTTTTACCAATATCTCCCGCAAACGTTTTGACACGGGTTCCGGGATGCGTTTCTTGTTTATCTTCGAATCCACAAAGACTATGAGGGTTTTTGCAACGGCTATCTCTTTGCCGCCCTGATCTTTTATTTCGTGGACGAACCAGACCTTTACACGGCCTATTTCCTCCACCCATGTCTTTATATCAAGGATGTCACCGTAATGAGCTGGACTTTTATAGTCTATCTCCTGGCGTGCCGCAACGAAAAGGGTGTCTTCTTTCTCCGCAAGCTCCTTCAGAGAGAACCCAAGCTGTTCAAAAATATCGGTCCTGGCCTCTTCTATGTACTTGAGATAATTCCCGTAATAGACCACGCCGCCGCAATCCGTATCGTGATAATATATTTTTCTCTTATAATTTGACAACATCGTTCTTTGCCAGCACTTTCACATTGTTCTTCATCAGCACTTTTATGGCTTCATCTATATTATCGAACCGGAACACCATAAGAGCCTTGTCGCTTTGTTTTTCGACAAAACCGTACATATATTCCACATTTATACCGTTATCTTCAAGCACTTTCAGGATGCCGGCCAGCCCTCCGGGTCTGTCGTCCACTTCAACGGCTATTATTTCCGTCTGTTTGGCGACTATATCGCTGTCCTTCAGGGCTTTAAGCGCCGCGTCGGGATCGTTGACAACCATCCTCAAGATCCCGAAATCGTCGCTTTCCGCTATGGTAAGGGCTTTTATGTTTATGTTGTTCTTGCCCAGCAGATGGCAAACATCGTACAAACGGCCTTTTTTATTCTCGAGAAAAACAGATATTTGCGTTATTTTCACGTCCCGAAACCTCCTTTATAAAGACCTTTTGTCAACGATCCTCTTGGCTTTTCCCTCGCTTCTCGGTATCGAGCGCGGTTCAACAAGCTTTACTTTGGCAAAGATGCTCAGAATGGACTCAAGCTCTTTTTGTATCCTGCGTTCTATGTCCTGCAATTTCTTCATTTCATCGGAGAATATTTTTTCTTCGACCTCCACATGTATCTCTATTTCGTCGAGCCGGCCGGCTTTTCTGTCGACTATTATCTGATAATGCGGCTGCACACCTTCGACACTGAGCAGCACATGTTCTATCTGCGAAGGAAAAACGTTGATCCCTCGGACTATTATCATGTCATCGGTCCTACCCTTTATCTTGCTTATCCTCGGCGAAGTGCGGCCGCAAATGCATTTTTTGTTCGTCATGCTGACTATATCACGCGTTCTGTAACGCAGCAGAGGGATCCCTTTCTTTGTAAGAGTGGTTATTACCAGTTCTCCCGCAGTCCCTTCAGGCACGATTTTCCCTGTTTCGGGATCTATTATCTCCGGATAAAAAACATCCGAAAAAACATGCAGTCCGTTTTTATGAGCACATTCCTGGGCAACACCCGGCCCTATTATCTCTGAAAGACCGTAAACATCCGTTGCCAGCATGCTCCATCTGTCCTCTATTTCGTTTCTCATGGAATCGCTCCATGGTTCGGCCCCGAATATCCCGATCTCCCACGAACTTTTGGCCGGATCGATCTTCATTTCGGCGGCATCTTCGAGCATATAGAGCGCATAGCTGGGAGTACAGGCAAGGACCCTTGGCCTGAGATCCTGCATGAGCTTCAATTGCCTTTTTGTTTGTCCCGAGGACGTCGGGATTATCGTAAGCCCCATCTCAAGGGCCCCGTAATGCATGCCGAGCCCACCGGTAAAAAGCCCGTAGCCGTAGGCTATCTGGATCTTATCCTTCGGCAGCGCGCCGGCACAGCATAAAGCCCGTGCCATAACGGTGGACCAAAGTTTAAGGTCCTCTTTGGAATATCCGACAACCGTAGGATTTCCCGTGGTCCCGCTGGAAACATGTATCTCGGCCAGGTCTTCGGAAGGCATTGAGAACATGCCGAACGGATAATTGTCTCTCATATCATCTTTCACGGTGAACGGAAGTTTGGATATATCATCTATCGTTCTGATATCCGAAGGAGTAATACCGGTCATGTCGAATTTTTTCTTATAGACCGGATTGTTCTTATAAACATAAGAAACCAGTTCTTTCAGTCGCTCCGACTGCAGATTCTTAAGATCGGCCAACGGCATGCACTCTATCTTTTCTTCCCAGATCATATGACCGCATCCCTGCCTTTCATGAAGACCTCTATGTTGGCATCAAGATGTTTACCATCGAACACTTGTCTCACTGCTTTCACCCAGTTCTTTTCAGACAGGGAAAGATATTTTGAGAGCGCTCCCACCATGAAAGTATTCAGAAAAAAACCGTTCTCAAGCAATTCACCGGAAATTTTCAGATATTCTACCAGATTTTTCCCTGTTTTTTTCAGTTCACGGGACATCTTTTCCGATTCGCTCAGGTCCAGAGGCACCAAAAAGTCAACTCCTCCCGGCAATGTCAGAGGAGAGAATACTTTTTTGCCGTACCTTACGTGAGATTCCACTGAACCGCCCCTTTGCGCCATACCGTGGACTTCGGTCTTTTTAGAATGAAAACCGCTCAACATCGCGGCAACAGCACATATCTCGGACGCTTTCAGGATCCCCTGTCCCCCTGTACCGCAAAAAAGTATGTCCGTGGTTCGTTCAATCATTTTTTATTATGGCTCCGAAAGGGCAAACATCAACACAAAGGTTACAGCCCACGCAGGTAGTCCGGTCTATAGACACATATCCGTCAGTCTGTTTCATCACCGACGGACAGTCTATTTTTAAGCACAATCCGCATTTTTTGCATTTATCCTGCACGAATATCGGCGCCGCATTTTTTCTTCTGTCCACAAGTCTGCAGGGATATCTCGATATTATGACGGAAAGCTTATCTTCCCCTATCCTTTTTTTGATCAAAGCCTCAAGGTCTTTTATCCTGAAAGGATCTATAACATCCACATTGTCCGCTCCGGCCGCTTTGCATACGTCCTCGAGGATAAGTTTCTTTGTCTTTTCACCTTTTATCGTTATCCCGGTTGCTGGATGTGGCTGGGAACCGGTCATTCCCGTGGTTGAGTTGTCCAATATTATAAGGACCGCGTTGGTCTTGTTGTAAGCCAGATTTATCAGCCCGGTTATCCCGGAATGCACAAATGTAGAGTCACCTATCACTCCCACGACGTTCCTGCCAAGGACCTTGGTAAATCCTTCAAGAATGGTATCTCCGCTCCCCATGCAAAGGCATGTATGAAGCGCGCTGAGCGGAGCCGACGCGCCGAGAGTATAACAGCCGATATCTCCGGCTACGTTCAATTTTAGCTTGTTCAATATCCAAAATAACGGGCGGTGGGAACATCCCGGGCACAGGACCGGTTTTCTTGACGGTTTCGACGGAACATTTTTTTTCTTTCCTGAAACTATCAACGGTATATATTCCGGACGCAGTTCGCCTGTCCTGAAAGACGGGTCTTTTGTTCGTATCTTTATCCCTGCGATCTTACATTGTTCCTCAATGAACGGCTCAAGCTCTTCTATCACATGTACTGTCCTGACTTTTTTCACGAAATCTCTGATCTTTTCTTCGGGGAAAGGATAGCTCATGCCGAGCTTGAGGAAAGAAGCATTGGGATACATTTCTTTCGCATAAAGATATGAGACCCCGGCAGCAATGAACCCTGTTTTCCTGTCCCCCATTTCGACGGAATTAAGCCGGGACACTTCACTGTATCTCTTCAACCTTACAAGGCGTTCCTCAAGTTCAATATGCCTTGCTCCGGCATTCTTCGGGACCATGACGTATTTCTCAAAACAGGGATGATAATGTTTGTTCTGAGGTTCCCGCCTTTTCCCTAAGACAACGTTCTCTTTAGTGTGGGCGATCCTGGTGGTAAGCCGCAATATGACCGGCGTATCGAACTTCTCGCTTATCTCAAAGGCCTTTATTACAAGCTCTTTTGCTTCCGACGGAGAAGAAGGTTCAAGGAGAGGGAGTTTTGCGATCCTGGCAAGGAGCCTGTTATCCTGTTCGTTCTGCGAAGAATGCAGACCCGGCTCATCGCATGTAACCACCACAAAACCGGCATTTATCCCTGTATACGCGGAAGTCATAATAGAGTCCATAGCCACGTTCAATCCTACGTGTTTAGCCGAGAAAAGCGTCCTTACTCCGGCTACGGCACCAGAATAAGCCACTTCATATGCTACTTTTTCATTGACGGACCATTGGCAGTCAACTTCGTCGAAACCGGCCATGTACTCCATTATTTCCGTAGCCGGGGTCCCGGGATAGGAAGCCGCGATCTTTACGCCGGCCTCATATGCGCCCTGAGCCAAGGCTTCGTCACCGGAAAGAAGAGAGGATATCCTCGGAACACTTTTTTTCACTTATATTTCTGCCTAACTATAAGGACAGTTCCACAAGTTTTGTGTGGACGCCCGAAACCAGTTTCAGTTTCCTGGCAAGTTCTTTCTTTTTCGCGGGAGATCCGACAAGTTCGCATATTATAAGCCCCGCATCGGAACAATTATCCAGGACCCCGTCATGGATACCGAGCCGTGTTTTGATAAGGCAGCCCCAACCTGTAAGGATCTTTTGGACATTAACTGCGGTTTTTTTTCTTTTGTCTACAAGGACCAGAAGAACCGTCTTTTTCATTTTTTTGCCTCCCGTTTATGTTTGTTGGTATTATACATCATTTTGTCATACTGACAAAATCAAGCTCTAAATCCCAAATCCTAAACTCTAAACAATACCAAAATACAAATAATAAAGTCCAAAAACTATTTTTTTAACGGGTTCTTTGAGCTTTGCATTTCCCTAGGATTTAGAGATTAGGATTTAGGATTTTGCTTTGAATGCTCTTTAAGTATGGTGACTGCATTCTTTTCAGTGACGTTCCCGTAAATTTTATCATCGATCATTACCACGGGCGCCAGACCGCAGGCCCCGAGACAGCGGGCTTCCTGTAAAGTGAATACGCCGTCCTTTGAGGTCTCCCCGATCCCTATCTTGAGATGGTCTTTTATCGCCTGAAGGACTTTGTCGGCGCCTTTTACATAGCAGGCGGTCCCCATGCATACGGACACAGTATGCTTGCCTTTCGGCGAAAGACTGAAATAGTGATAAAAAGTGGCCACCCCCCAGATATGGGCGGTGGGGATGTTCATTTCAAGAGATATTTCATCCATTACCTCGCGCGACACATAGCCGAAAAGGTCCTGTGCTTTGTGCAGAACGGCAATGAGATACGAATCCCCGTGTTTTTTGTCCTTTACCGAGGAAATATATTCCTTCAGCTCTTTGATCTTCGTACCGTTATCCTTATTCATTATCAATAGGCTCCTAACATTTTCCTCCGCCGGGTATTATTCCCTGCGGATAATGCTGTTTGTAATGCGTATGCAAAAGTTCGTGAGACTTTTTCCCGAGCGGTTCGCCCAAGAACTCTTTATAAATGCGTTTTATGTCAGGATTTTCGTGGCTCTTGCGGATCTTCCTGTTGCGGTCGGCATTGTAAAGGGCTTCGGCTCTCTTTCGGAGCAGGTTCTCATCCAAAGGAACACAGTTGAGTCCCACATAAGGCTGTCCGCCGCCTCCGACGCATCCGCCAGGGCAACCCATGACCTCGATAAAATGGTACTTATCAGGGTTTTTCCTGACCTCCTGCAAAAGTTCGGCGGCGTTACCCAGGCCATGAGCTACAGCCACCCTGATCTCTTTATCCCCCATCATAACGGCGCCTTCTTTTATCCCTTTAAGCCCCCTCACCGCCTTAACATCGAGGTCGGGCATTTCTTTCCCGGTATAAAGTTCGTACGCGGTCCTGATCGCGGCCTCCATAACCCCTCCGGTAGCCCCGAATATCGTGCCGGCACCGGAAGACATGCCAAGCGGCTCGTCAAACTCTTCGCCCTTTATATTGACCAGGTCTATGCCGGCGGATTTTATCATCCACGAAGCCTCACGGGTGGTGATCATATGGTCCACTCCGCGCATGCCGTTCACCATAAGTTCTGGTCTCGCGGCTTCATATTTCTTGGCGGTACAGCACATAACGGCTACCGAAACGATATTCTTAGGATCGGCCTTTATCTTGTCCGCGAAATACGTCTTGATCATCGCTCCCATCATGGACATCGGCGATTTGCAGGTGGATATGTTGTCTATGAGATCTGGAAAGAACTGCTCCATGTATTTCATCCATGCCGCGGAACAGGAAGTTATCATCGGAAGCTTCCCGCCGGTCTTTATGCGGTGTAAAAGCTCGTTGGCCTCTTCGACTATGGTAAGGTCCGCAGAGAACTGCGTATCGAACACATAATCAAAGCCCAGTTTCCGCAGAGCGGCCGCCGTCTCTTTTTCCAGGTTCTTTCCCGCCGGGAGCCCGAAATCTTCGCCTATAGCGGCCCTGACGGAAGGGGCTACCTGGGCGATCTTAACGACATCCTTCCTGGAGAGCGCCTGAAAAACGTCCTGGGTATAATTTTTTTCGACAAAAGCCGCGGTCGGGCAGACATTTATACACTGTCCGCAGTTGGAACAAACTGTATCGGCAAAAGCCTCGTTATATGCCGGCATGACCACTGTCTTGAACCCGCGGTGCGAAAAACCGAGATTATGTACGGACTGGACTTCCGAACATATCCTCACACAGCGGCCGCAAAGGATGCATTTGTTCGGATTCCTCACGACAGAGGTCGAAGACACGTCTATGGGATAGTTTTTCTTTTCACCTTCAAAATGGCGAGTTTTGATGCCCATCGCATAAGCCAGCCTTTGGAGCTCGCAGTTGCCGTCGCGCTCACATGTATGGCAGTCCATGGGATGATTGTCAAGTATAAGCTCAACTATATCGCGCCTCGCACGCCTTAGCTCATCGGTATTGGTCTTTATCTTCATTCCGTCATAGATAGGATAAGCGCATGAAGCCACAAAATTCCTCATACCTTCGACTTCCACGATGCAGACCCTGCAGGCGCCTTCTATGGAAAGCTTGGGATGGTAACAAAGCCGCGGGAGACGGAAACCGACACTGTCCGCGGCCTGCATTATGGTCTGATTAGGCCTAACTTCGTATTCTCTGTCGTTTATCGTTATTTTTATCTTTTCCGGCATTTCTTATCCCTTATCTATGGCGCTGAATTTGCACGTTTTATAACATTCTCCGCATTTTGTGCACAGATCCTGGTTTATCAAATGTTTTTGTTTTGTCGATCCTGATATCGCGTTGACCGGGCACGCCCTTTTACAGGCCCCGCAGCCTATGCATTTGTCGTTTATCACATAACTGAGCATCTTTTCGCAGGCTCCGGCGGTGCATTTTTTGTTCTTGATGTGGTCCTCATACTCGTTCCTGAAATATCTTATGGTGCTGAGCACCGGATTCGGGGCCGACTGCCCCAATCCGCAGAGAGAGGATTTTTTTATCATGTTGCCCAGACGCTCGAGTTTTTCTATATCGCCTTCTTTCCCCTGGCCTTCGGTTATCCTGGTCAGTATTTCGAGCATTCTCTTCGTGCCTTCCCTGCAAGGAGTGCACTTGCCGCAGGATTCGCTCTGTGTGAATTCAAGGAAGAATTTGGCTATCGAGACCATGCAGGAATCCTCGTCTATGACGATCATTCCGCCTGATCCCATTATGGACCCGATCTTTCCGAGAGATTCATAATCTATAGGGGTGTCTATAAGATCGGCAGGAATGCATCCGCCGGAAGGCCCTCCTGTTTGGACGGCTTTCAGCTTTTTACTGCCCGGTATTCCTCCGCCGATATCATATATCACATGTCTCAGAGTGGTCCCCATCGGGACCTCTACAAGACCGGTGTTATTTATCTTTCCGGCAAGAGCAAAGACTTTTGTCCCTTTGCTTTTCTCGGTACCTACCGACGAGAACCACTCGGCGCCTTCCACTACTATCACAGGAACATTGGCCCAGGTCTCGACATTGTTTATGAGCGTCGGTTTGCAGAAAAGCCCGCTTGCCGACGGGTACGGAGGTCTAGGCCGGGGCATTCCGCGGTGGCCTTCGATAGACTGCATAAGAGCGGTTTCTTCGCCGCATACAAAAGCCCCGGCGCCTAGTCTTATTTCTATATCAAAGGAAAATCCTGAACTTAAGATGTCTTTCCCGAGAAGGTTCTGTTTTCTGGCCGCTTCGATCGCTTTTTCGAGCCGTTTGATCGCCAGAGGATATTCGGCTCTTATATAAACGATCCCTTTGTCCGACCCGACCGCATATCCGGCAATAGCCATCCCTTCAAGTACGCTGAAAGGATCCCCTTCTATAATGCTGCGATCCATAAAAGCGCCCGGGTCCCCTTCGTCGGCGTTACAAATAACATATTTCTGATCGGATTTTTCTCTGGCAACAAGTTCCCACTTCAGACCGGTGCCGAAACCGGCGCCGCCTCTGCCTCTGAGCCCGGACCTCTTTATTTCGGCGATCACGGCTTCGCTTTTTATACCGGAAAGAACTTTGGCAAGAGCTTCAAATCCCCGGACGTTCAAATAATCGTCAAGGTCACCGGGATCTATGATGCCGCAGTTGCGCAGGGCGATCCGGAGCTGGCTGTTGAAATAGCCGGCCTTGCCGAACACTTCCAAAGATCTGTTATGCATGGTTTGCTCGGTCAATCTATTTCTCCCCTTCGGCGAGAGGCTCTCCGCCTATCAAATGCTTCTGGATTATCTCTTTCGCTTTCTTTGCGTCGACTTTCGTATAAAGCACGGGGCCTTTTTCCGGGTCCACCACTTCTACAGTGGGCTCCACATGACAGCGGCCCGCACAGCCTTTTTGGCTCAGATAGATGTCAAGCCCCTGCTTTTTGGCGGCTTCGAACTCTGCCATGACCTCTTTTGATCCGGCCGCGATCTCACAGGTAGCCATGCCGATATAAACCCGTTTTTTTGACAGATAACCTTTTTCTTTAAGACGTTCTGCGGCAGCATTTTTTTTGTCAGTGAGCAGTTCAAGAGGGGTTTTCATTTTTCTGTCTTTCTAGTCTTATTTTATCATTTCAGCAGACCGGTTTCTCGACCGAAAATCGTTTTTTTTCAACTTTTCCTTATTTCTTCCGATCTTCATGCTTTTATCCTATTTCCCCTGCCCCAATCAATAAAACGTCCTGTCCCGGCAGCCATATGCTCCATGCAACCGGCACAGGCCCCGGCAGGTTCGTTCACGCATCTTTTATCGGGATATATCTCATATAGTTTTTTGTAAGGGAGCGGCGTAAAATTAGGCATAAGTACATTAGCCCCCCATTTTAATGCTTCTTCCCTGTAATCCTTTTCAAGGCTGCCCACGGCAGTGGTCGCCGGCATGTTAACCGTCCTCATAACGATCCTCGTCGCGGCAACCGCCCTCAGGACCATCGGCAGGCTTCCGTGTTCTTCTTTTTGAAGAGGGGTATTGGCATGCGGGATAAAGGGTCCGGTCCCTATCATTTCAAAATCGTTCTTTCTGAAATAATCTATATCGGCAGCTATATCGGCCGGTGTTTGTCCCGGAAGCCCTATCAAGGTGCCGCTCCCGGTCTCATAACCCAGAGACTTAAGGTTTGACAGGCATTTTTTTCTGTTGTCGAGGCTCATAGACGGATGCAGCTCCGTATAGATTTCGGGATTTGTGGTCTCGATCTTCAGAAGATATCTGTCGGCTCCGGCCTCTTTCCACTTTTTATAAGCAGAAAGACTTTTCTCTCCGACCGAAAGCGTCACCGCCATATCGAAAGACCTTTTAATATCCTTTATTATGCCTGCAAGCCAATCCTCATCCAGAGAATCGGTTTCCCCGGATTGAAGCACTACCGTCTTTATTCCGCACAAAGCTATATGCGCCACAGACTTCATTATTTCCTCCGCCGTCAAATGGTACCGTTCCAAAGCCGAGTTGTCGGCAGATATGCCGCAGTAGGCGCAGCGCCTGTCGCATATATTGGAGAACTCCACTATCCCTCTAAGATATATCCCGTCCCCCAGATAGCGACGCCTCGTTTCATCAGCCATTGATAGCAGGGTGTGCCCGTCCGAGAGCAACAGAGATTCTATTTCTTCTGCGTTATCATACATATTCGTCCCTTAACCCCCTGTTGATATCTTCGTAGAATTTCCCGAGCATTTCCTTTTCCCCCGGTGAAAGCTTTTCCTTCTCTTCTCTTATCATTTCATAGCCTTTGCGTTTGACGCCGTCGGAAGCAAAATCATCCAGATACTCTTTTAGAGTGATCAAAGCATTCATAGTACACTTGCCTTTTATTGTCCCCGGTTTAGCCAGGTTCATAAAGGT
>CALFCX010000036.1 GCA_937950635.1 uncultured bacterium | reverse complement strand
CGACAGTAACAGCGCTTGTTGCGACTGAAGAAGACTGTGTAGTTCCATCAGAAAAGCGTATCCCCCCCATCACATCTATGGTTCCAGAAACCGTCAAGGTGGAAAGTTCAAGTGTGGGGGCAGTCAACGTATGAGTAACTTCAAGCGTTCCAGGAACTATTTCCGGATAAACATCTCCGGCTCCTCCCAACTGGACCGCAAGAGCCGGCAAAGGCATAAGCAGAATACCTAACAACAAAAGAACTATTGTTTGCGCGCGTAAACCCATATTAATATTTGAGAAGAGTATAACAAAGTATACAATGCAGAGTCAACTTAAATATTTAAGGCGCGTTTTGCCTCTTCAACTGCCGAAACTGCGTCTTTGGCAAAATTGGCGCCGAAACCTCTGGCAAAATTCCCGGTAACAGGAGCTCCCCCTATTATCACAGGGACCGCGAGCCCTTCTCTATCAAGAGCCTGCTTTACGAGCTTCATTTGCGGCATTGTAGTTGTAAGCAGCGCCGAAAGCATAACCAAAGAAGCGTTATTCTTCTTTACGGCACTTACTATTTCATGCGGCGGCACATCTTTCCCGAGATCTATGACATTGAACCCGTGGTTCTCGAGAAGCATTGCAACGATGTTCTTGCCTATATCATGGATATCCCCCAACACAGTAGCTATTACGACCGTTCCGAGATCTTTTCTCTCGGAAGGCTTTATCTCCGTTTTTACCCTGTTAAAAGCTTTCTTCATGACCTCTGCGGAAGCCATGACCTGAGGAATAAAATATTCCCCCGTATTAAACCGTTTCCCGACGTCATTCATAGCAGGTAGCAGCGCATCATCAATAATTCTCTTGGGCGAGAATTGATCTTTCAGTGCCGACTCCACGAGATCGAGGATATTCTCTTTGTTCCCTTCAACAACTGAATCCGATATTTGCTCTAGCACGCTTCTTTCCCGTTCTTTTCTTCCCGATATCCGGCGATCGGACTGATGGGTTGCCCCGTACTTTGCTATCCAAAATTGCGCACCTTTGTCTTTGTTCATGAAAACGGCTCCGGCAGCCTTCAGCTCAGAAGCGGTCACTTTAGCCTTCAGATGCTCGGGATTATATATGGCAGCTGATAGTCCTTTGGCGCTCGCCGTCTTTATGAACGCGGCGTTAAGGACTTTTCTATTCGGAAGACCGTGAGACACATTACTTATCCCTAGGACCGTTTTTACCTTTAGTTTGGACTTGCAAGCTGATAGAGCTTTTATTGTTTCTTTGACCCCTTCCTGCTGGGCGCCGGCCGACAGGGTCAACACATCTGCAAAAATATCATTTTTCTTTATTCCGAAGGAAACAGCCCTGTTCATTATCTTTTCAGCGACCGCTATCCTGTCTGAAGCGGGAACAGGGATCCCCTTTTCAAGAGTAAGAGCAATCACAGCAGCACCATATTTTTTGACAAGCGGCAATATCGCTGACAAGCTTTCTTCTTTTCCGTTCACCGAGTTCACGAGCGCTTTCCCGGGATAGTTCTTCAAACCCTCTTCCAGCGCCGCAACATTGGAGCTGTCTATGCACAGAGGAAGATCTACCGCCGCCTGAACGGCAAAAACCGCTTTCTTCATTGCGGACGGCTCATCTATATCGGGAGCCCCAACGTTGACATCAAGCATGTCAGCACCGGCAGCGGCCTGTGATACGGCCTCGCGGCGTACTATCCCCATTTTGCCTTCTTTCAGCTCAGCCTGAAAATCCTTTTTATTGGTCGGATTTATTCTTTCGCCGATTATGATCACTCTTTTATTTTTTCCGATCTCAAGAACCTTTGTCCTGCTGGTCAAGATTGTCGGGGCAGGTTTAAAACCCGCCCTTACATAATTTGTCCCTATGATCTTTTTTATTTCTCTTATATGTTCCGGACCCGTACCGCAGCAGCCCCCGATGAACTTAACCCCGGATGCCAATATCTTTCTCGCATAAACAGCATATTTATCAGGAGTCATTCTATAAACGGTCTCATCATTTATGATCTCGGGATTGCCCGCATTAGGCATTATGGATACAGGTATATTTGAGAATTTGACAAGTTTTTTTGCCAAAGTGACCATATCTTCAGGCCCTGTAGAACAATTAGCACCTATAGCATCGGCGCCAAGAGATGACAATACCGCTATAGCAACTTCAGGAGGTGTACCTGTTATCGTTCTTCCGTTGTCCGCATAAGTGAGATGTACAATGACCGGCAAAGATGTGCTCTGTTTCACGGCGATCAAAGCGGCCCGCGCTTCCTGAAGGTCGCTCATGGTCTCTATCGATATAAGATCTGCTCCGGCCTCTTCAAATACTTTGGCCTGCTCGAAAAACTCCTCATAAGCGGAGTCAAAAGAAAAGTCGCCTATAGGCTCCATAAGACGGCCGCAAGGCCCCATTGAAGCCGCTACAAGAACACAGCCGGCGGAGGCTTTTTTGGCTATCCTTACTCCGTCAAAGTTTATCTTATGGAATCTGTCCTGAAGACCATAGGAAGACAGCTTGCCCCTTGTTCCGCCGAAAGTGTTCGTTTCTATTATGTCCGCACCGGCTTCGATATATGAGCGGTGTATCGACTCTATCATTACGGGATCTTTTATGTTAAGCTCTTCAAAACACGCTCCAGCAGCGGCGCCTTTTTTCATTATCTGGGTGCCCATTGCCCCATCCATCAAGTAGATCTTTTTATCATTAAAAAGAGTCATTTTGCATGACCAGCGCGTCCTCCACCGGATGCTGGTAATACTCCCTTCTTCTGTCTATCACCTTGAACCCCATCTTTTTATATATTTTCTGGGCAGGCGTGTTCGATTGCCTTACTTCCAAGTATAGCTTCTTTAATCCCATCGGTCTGGCATCTTTTATCAGCTGTTCTATAAGCTTGGTCCCTATGCCTTTTTTCCGGGACCTGTGATGCACCGCCAAAGTAGTTATATGCGCTTCATCAAGCACATATCTGAACCCGCTATACCCTAGTATCCTGTTCTTGTCCTTTGCAACAAGATAATACCCGTTCTCGGCGGATATTTCATCAAAGAATGTCTGTTTATTCCAGTGGGAATGGAAAGATCGTTTTTCGATCTTAAGCATTTCATCTATATTCTCTATTTTTGCGGGTTCGAATTCCATTTTTTTCACCTGTACTCCTTCAGCTTCGGCGTATGAGAATAGTCAGGGACCATTGAGATACAATCGTCCTTTTTGCCATGAATATACTCCTTGAACCCCAATATCCCTGCATCCAAGGCGCGAGGAAAGGTTTTTATATGGAGAATTGCCGGATTACCTGAAATATCCCTCAGATCGTCAAAAGGGCTCGCAACATATATATGCCCTTCGAATTTTCCCAGGAAGATCCCCAGATTGTCCCTTGAAATGACCTTATCCTCGGATAATCTGGAAATTTTCTGCTTTGACATCCCGAACAGCGCAAAATTATATTCGTCTTTTACGGCATCAAGCACAACAGCCAGAGTTCCCTCCAGATGGGAAAGGCCTACAGCGACGGTTTCAAGAGCGCTTACTCCTATTATGGGCACTTCCATGACCTGAGATAATGACTTAGCCGCCGCAAGCCCTCCACGAAGCCCGCTGTAAGAACCTGGGCCTCGGACCACGGATATCAGTTCTGCTTCCCTTATATCTGTCTTAGAGACTTTAAAGGCCTGTTCGGCCAGCAATGTCAGGTCCTCGGATCTTGCCCCAAAAGAGGAAAAATCCGCGATCACGTTCTGTCGGACGGATCCGTTATCCTCCGAAATATCAGCCATTGAAAGGCTGACATACTTGGCCGGCGTACTTATAGCAAAAACTTTCATTTTTCAAACGTTATCCTTCGTTCGCTGTCGGAAATGAACTCAAACCGTATCCTCTTACATCCTGGAGGCAGGATATCCTGAGCTTTTTCCGCCCATTCTATAGCTATTATGGAATCCTTGCCGAAAAGCTCTTCTATCCCCAGATCTTCTATCTCACTTGCTCCTTCAAGCCTGTACAGATCAATGTGATAGAATGATATGTCTTTTCCGCTTTTGCACAGGGGATACTCGTTTATGATAACAAAAGAGGGGCTGGTAACAAAATTATTTATGCCTAATCCTTTTGAAAGCCCCTGAATAAATGTGGTTTTCCCGCTGCCGAGCTGGCCAAAAAGAGCGACAACATCCCCGGGCTTTAAAGACTCGGCATATTTTTCGGCAAAACGCCTAGTCTCCTCCGAGCTACCAGCGTTCGTAATCGTCAGCAATACCTCTTTTTACCTCTCTAAAACCCGGAAGGTCCTCATCGTATTTCTCGGATTCCATACCTTCGGCTTTTTTGTCGTGGTAGAGCTCTTTTATGGTCCTCTCAAGTATGGGATGGACCACATTCGGAGCTATTTCTTTCAACGGCTCAAGAACGAACAATCGCTCGTGCATAAGCGGGTGAGGAACGGTAAGATTATCCTCGCTTATCAACTCATTGCTGTAGAGAAGTATGTCCATATCTATGGTCCTGGGCCCCCATTCGAGGCTCCTGTCCCGTCCAAGCGTGTCCTCAAATCCCTGCAGAAGCTCCAAAAGGTTCTGAGGAGAATAATTGGTGCTTATTTCGACCGCTGCATTTATGAAAAGAGGCTGATTCTTTCTCCCCTGAGGTTGGGTCTCAAAATTAGAAGATCTTCTTATGACCTTTATGCCGGGAGTCTCCCTAAGAAGGGTAATGGCCTGCTCTATATACTCTTCCCTGTCCCCCACGTTGGACCCCAAAGAAATAAAAACCGTCTTATATTCCGCCGGTTTTGCAGATTTTTGGACTGTTCTGTTCTTTGCTGTCTTTTTTATTTTTTTTACGGACTTTTTCTGGCCTTTTTTTGCGGCTTTTTTCGGGCCTTTTCTTTTTGCCTTCTTCTTCATCTTGACATCAAGCCCCCTCTCTTAATATTGTATCCGAAATAACGGCAGTTTGACGAGCCATTCCGACATTATGGACTCTTATTATATCAACTTTTTTGGAAATGGCAATAGATATCGTAGAAGCGGTCCCCACATCCCTCAGGGACGGATCTTCAACGGACAGGATCTTACCTATAAAAGACTTTCTCGAAGCGCCTATGCATACGGGCCGGCCAAAACATCTGAATTCTTCAAGCCTGCGGATTATCTCGATATTGTGGTCCAAAGTCTTCCCAAAACCTATCCCGGGATCTATTACTATGTTCGTTTCTTTTATCCCGGCTTTACACGCTGCATTCATGCGCTCCTCGAAGAACAGCATCATCTCGTATATCAGATCATCATAACGGGGTGCGTTTTGCATTGTTTTCGGATCACCTTTGGAGTGCATTATTATCACCGGGACGCCGTATACCGCCAGGATCTCCGGCATTTTTGGGTCAAAACAAAGCCCGCTCACATCATTGACCATATCAGCTCCTGCCTTTAAGGCGGCTTCAGCGACCCGTGATTTGCGCGTATCAACGGAGATCAGGAAATGTCTGTTGGCCTGTCCGCGAGATCTCCTGATATCCTCTATGACAGGTATCACTCTCTCAATCTCTTCCTGAAAGTTTATTTCTTCCGCTCCGGAACGGGTGGATTCCCCGCCGATATCAAGTATGTCCGCTCCTTCATCAAGCATTTCAAATGCCCTTTTTACCGCTGATCCTGCCGATAAAAAGCGCCCGCCGTCGGAGAAAGAGTCGGGAGTAACGTTCAATATTCCCATAACCGATGTTTTTTTGCCGAATTCCATGGATAATATAGGCGCAGGGACAGAAGAAACAACATCGATAGCTTTTTCTATCTGTTCAGCCAGGGACGGCAGGCCGAACTGCTGGATCTTGAGCTTATAAAAAAGTTTCTTATACTGAGCAAGCGTTCCCAAGAGAAGCATATCAGTGGCCTTTTCAGAATGATCTATAGTACCGTAAGAAGTGACAGCCTCTCCGCCGCTTGAAAGCATATCCTGTTTTATTATGTTCGCGGCCGTAACATTTACGGCCGAAAGCTTTACCGCGCGAAAAACAGCCTTGGGAGCCATTATGGATATCCCAACCGTGCCGGCGCCTATTCCGAGCATTTCTTTTTCGGCCTGGCCGATGTCTTTTACGGATATTATTCTTGCTAACGAGCTCATATTCGCAGGTATTATAACACGCGGCCTAACACAGTATTTCTATCTTGAGCGCTCTTTTCGAAGAGGGTTCCAGCTTGACGCGTTCATCCATCCTGGATCCTGCGATCCAGATTATTTTCTCCGCATCACAAACAACAGGAACAAGATAACGATCCTTAACTGGGATCTTTGAATCAACAAAAAAATCCTGGAGTTTTTTCAGGTTCTTCATGCCTAAAGGCATAAAGCGGTCCCCGGGCACGAAATTCCTTACAAAAAGCCTCGCCCCTTTTAGTTTTTTTATATCGATATAAGCGACCGTTGGCCTGCAGTGTTTTACGTCCTTAGGGACCTTGGTTATCGATACTTTCATAAAAATCCCGGTCTCCTTAAGCCTGATAGTTCCGGGGACCTTGAGCCTATATTTAAAACCGCTCGGACGGTCCGTGTTTTTCGACCTGCTGGTTATAAGATAAGAATCACCTTCAATGGCAACAAAAACCTCCTCCGGAAGACAAACATATCCTTTTTTCAGCGACAATGCTGATGAAACATGGACAGATGTTATGTTCACAAGGTCCCCTTTGAACATTTCTATCGCTTCGCGCAATATATAGCCCCTAAGTTCTTCCGGAACGCGCGATAATCCGTAACGGTTTACAAGAACCCCTTGCTTTGTCCTTTTTATTAACTTTGCGGAAATGGACGAAACATAGCGCGACAGCATGGCATAGTCGCGAGAAAAACCCTTTATTAGAGAAATTATTCTTTTCTTTACGGCCGGATCGTTCTTCTCAAGCATCGGGATAATAAAGATCGGAAGAGCGTCGTGTAGGGAAAGAGTGTAGATCTCGGTG
>CALFCX010000035.1 GCA_937950635.1 uncultured bacterium | reverse complement strand
GATATCATCCCTCCTTCATTTGTCGACACAGTCACTGTGTACCCCCCAAAGCTCCATCCCGTATTATTCCCCCCGTCATATGAATTCAACGCGTTTATCGTTGTGCCAAGATTATATGAGTCCGACACTATTAGATGATTGGCTGTCACCGCGCTTTCGGGGCTCAGGTACCATACGCTCCCGGGAACAGAACTGCTCAACATTATCTCCCTGTTCGCTTCCCCGCTTAAGTACAATGCCCCTTCTACGGTATGTACGCTCCCCGCCTCTATCGTTATCCGCTTATACGGCACAGAACAGCGAAGATCATAGTAAACTATATTGCCAACTATATCCGTAGGATTCGTTGCATCATATATTTCGACGGTACCGCTCGTGGTAGAACCCGGAGTGTTTGCATAGAACCTGGCTTCCGGTGAGACCCGCAGATCTCCGTAGATGCTCACTTTTTTACCCCGGGCCTCAAAAGACCCGTTCATTATGATCAGGCTCCCGGATTTATTTGATGACGTTGTAATATTCATGTTCGCTCCAAGCACCACCCTGGAGCTGAAATCCGGACCTATCTTCAGCCCGCCTATCGTGGTCTCGGATGTGGGAGAATTAAGCTGTACGGACCCGGAATTTACATAGGCCTTATGCGATTCCAGAGATGGATAGCCTCTGTTATAATTCCAGGCCGAGGGTTCGGTCCATGAGCTTTTTTCTCCAAGCCAGGAATAAGTCTGCCACAGAAGATATGGGCGTGATTTATTCTCGTCTATGCTCCATATCCTTCCGAAATCCCAGCCGGAATAAGATGATTCTTTGCTTACGCTCCCGGGAGCAAGATAGGTCCCGGCAAAATTCTGGATGGCATAATCGGTGTAATAACTGTTATATATACTGCCTTGACCATATGCGGAATACCCTGCCAATCCATAATAGGGATTCCCGTATGAATAGCAATTGGTTATATCCCCGTAGTTCTGGCTAACAATCCCATCAACCTGCATAGAACTATCCCTATTAGTCCTGGAATAACAATTAATTATTGAAAAGTGGTTGCGCCCACAGATACCGGCCGCCCCGACAGACCCAGGATAAGGTTTAGATACATAGGAAAAACGCACATCGGAATAAGACTGTGATATCTCTCCGTCATTCCTTCCCGTTACCCCTCCTCTGAAATCACTTATTTGTGAAGGCCCGGGATAATAAAGCATCTCTCCCAGGACCCCGCATTTTGAGATATTGCCGCGCGAAAACCCTGCCAAACCGCCCACATAATAAACATCCGAAAAGCATATTTTAATGTTTCCCAGTATCAGGTTGGAAACATTTGCTCCGCTCGAAAGATAGCCGAATAGCCCTACAGCGTTCTCAAGGTAGGAAGTCCCCGACCTGTCCATATAGAGTCCTGTTATGCTCTTATAATTCCCCTCCATGGATCCCGAAAATCCGTTAGTCGGAGAAGAATTTCGGTCACCTGTAGTAAAACCTATAGGGACAAACCCTTCATAAGTGGCCCGGGAGGCATTCCAGTTCCAATGCGAGGTTTGAGATGCGTCTATGTTGTCGGCCAGTTTATAGTACTTCGGAAGATTCCTCGTACAGCCGATCCCCTGCAGCCCGTATATGTCATATACCATATAAGGGTCAACGGCCGTTCCGGTACCGGAATATCTTAAGAACAGGGCTTCTTTTGTAACAAAAAAATCATGCCCTGCGGAAAATGAGATGCTACCCGGCGCTGTACATTTGAATGTGCCGCCCAGCTGTTCGTATGTGGTTGAAACGCTTAACTGGACCGATTGTTCTATTGTCCCCGTATAAGACGGCATGATGGTCATGCTCTTTACCGACACTGCCGAGGTATCTATGGTACACACGGTAGTGCTGGTACCGTCAAAGATGACATCATCATCCGGCCCCGGAGGCCCTATCGGAGACCAGTTGTCCGGGGTGATCCAGCGGAAATCACTAAAAGAGTCGTGGTTCCAGGTATATACGGCGGCAAAGGAAACGGTTGAAAGCAAAATGACCGTTAACAGGGACAATATAGCTTTGCTCAAATGACGGATAGACATTCTCCATTCAATACCCTTTGTCAAAATCCAGCAGATACTTTACTTTACCTTTTATGAAATCCGTCTTGGACAAAAGATAGAACACTTCCGCCCTGGTCAGGTTCCCGCCAGGCACGAACTTATTCCCTTTAACGTAATCCAGATATCCTGCTTTTTTTGCGGCGTCAATTGCACCGGCACCCCAGTAATTAAGAGGCACATCCGTATATGGCGGCACTCCTCCCAGATTTGCGGTCGGAGAGATCCCGGCGAACCTTGTTATTATCGCCACGCCTTCCGCCCTGTTTACCTTGCGCGAAGGCCTGAATGTCCCGTCATTGAAGAGAGAAAGCCAACCGTTATCCAGCGCGTCTTTCATATATGACGAACCCCAATGCAATGTTCCCACGTCCTTAGCCATCGGACTGGAAAGTTTTTTGGCAGGAAGCTCTTTGGCCCTGGCAAGTATCGCCGACATTTCCAGACGGCTCACTGCTTCTGCCGGTCTCATGAACCCGGATGTCGCATCTCTCAATGTAAAACCTTGAATACCTAAAGTGGTCATATACATCACCGGTTCGGCCACCCATCCGAATCTGTTAAGGTCCCTGTACCAGTTAAGACGTAGTATCCTGGCTTCGACAGAACCGACTATCCTTGACTGAGCATCAATACCGGTAATGACGATCTTATTTTTCCCGGGTTTCAGGGCAACAGGAATGGAGAATTCCCCTTCTTTGACATCGGCAAGCTTGCTGTTCCATCTTACTTTGTCAACCGATCGGTTCGTTCTGCCTAATATCACAAAACTTTCGTTAGTAGTAACGACCCTGTCGCCTTTATCCACCACAACAGGTTCGCTGGAATATCTTCCGGGACCTTCCGGAAGGCTGATAGCGAAGGATATATAATGTCTGGAATTGTACGAAAGCAGGGTGTCCAGATAATAGGCATAATCCACCCTGAAGCTGTCGAACCTGTACCCGACGCCTAAAGAGAAGTTCATATATTTTTCGGTAGGGCTGGCGTTCATCTGTTCCAGTCCGCCTCTCAGATCAAGGCTTCTCCAGGCATTCCACTCGCCGCCCAGCCGCAGTTCGTAAGACCTTGTCTTTCTGAAAGAGATGTCCGAAAAGACCCTCGCATTGTATCTGTTGATCTTATAGGAACCGCCTATGTTAAGAACGAACGGCATTTCCTCCTCAACGCCGTTGTTCCATTTTATCGCGCCGGGGCCTCCGGCTATCGCGTTCTCTATCACCAATCCCGCATTCGCGTCATCGTTTATCCGGTAAAGCAGACCAAGGTCCAGGTTCATGCCTGTCCCTTCACCGGCCGCCGCTATTGATCCGCCTTTTTTCACATACTTTAACCTTAAACCGTATGTGAGATCCTTGTTGAACTTATCGGAATAATCCACAAGGAACATGTCGGTACCGTAACTGAAGGGCTCCAGTGTGGTGGGTCTGCCCGTGGTGGCATCAAGCGTTGTGGCAAAGATATCGCCTATCTTGTTGCTCGCGTAACCGAACCCGAACTTACCGAACCGTGTCGGGGAAGCCACACCGACAAGAGTATATTTAACATCCCCTGAAAGGTCCGTGTACATACTGACAAGCTCAAGCTTCTTAAGGCCGTATAAACCCGCGGGGTTGGCAAAAACACATTCACCTACATCCGATATCCCGACATAAGAACGCCCCATTCCCAGGGATCTGGCGCTGGTACCGATATCAAGAACATCCGCTGCCGACACCGGCATTGCCATCACGGAAAAAAGGAGCAGCCCGAAAAATAGCTTTCTCATCGTTTTTGCCCGCCTATCTTTTTTATGGAAAAATACATTCTGGCAAGTTCTTCAAAAGCTATCAATCCGACCAGTGAAAGCAAGAGTATCCTTGCGGCACCTGAAACTCCCTGGCCTTTCAGGCCGTTCCAGAGATCATTGTCAGAAACGATCGGAGCAGCGGCTAATTTTTCGTCTTTATCGTTCTCCGTATTGCTTGAAACGCTCTTTAATACCACTACCTTACCTTTGCCCATCACCTTGCCCGTACCGCTTTCGACTATCCTTATAAGGTATACATCATTGTCAAGTATACGATTGAACACATCAAAACCGTTCCACAGGACCTCGTTATATCCGGCCTTGCCTCCGTTGAAACCGCTCTGGTAGTTCTCTTTCCAGGCCAGCCGTCCGTTGACATCAAATATGTATATGGTCACATTGGTATCCGTAGAAAGCCTGTATGTCAGCTTTACCGATCCGGCGGTCGGATCAAAAGGATTCGGATAAGGCAGAACATAGCCGACCACGGTTTTTGTGCCCGCGGCCATTACCTGAAGGTTCGTCCTTTCATCCTCGTAAAGAATGCCTGACGGATCTGTAGCTGAAGCCATTATTGTATAAGTCCCTTCCGAAAGGGCTGTCTTTATCTTGTAATTCACGGTGGTGAATATGCCGTCCGTGGAATACGAATCGTAATATATGTTGGTCCCGTCCGTGACCTCGGTGCCGTCTATATACAATCTGAAAGAGCTCATATTTATGCCGGATTCGCTGCTGAACACCACCGATATGTTGGATGTCGCTCCGAGGATATCTCCAGACAGAAGCTTTATACCGTCCACGGCAAAGTAGTAGACGCTTCTCTTCTCTTTTGTAATATCAGAGCCCAAAGATGTCCAGTCTCCGGCAACGCCGTCCCCGTTAACGGCCCTTACTCTGTATGTATAACTGGTATCGGGTAAAAGCCCGGTATTCTGCCATGTAAGCGCGGAAATATTCCCTGAATTATTGCTGTTGCTCTGGTTCTGGCAGTAATACAAAGTACCCGAAGGATTCAAACCTGCTGACCAGTTGGCCGTTATCACGGTAGAGGTCGAGTCGCTGAAAGCCTCGGCTGACGGGGCCGCGGCCAGAGTATATTTCGGAGAAGCAGTTGAATAGGCCGATTCCTGGCCACCGCCTTCGGCCCTGACCCTGAACCAGTATCTTGTATTCACCGAGAGTCCGGTGGTCCCGTCCCCGGTGTATGAAGTGGCTCCCGCTGCTGCCGTTCCTACATTGGTATAGGTTGATCCGTCTTCGCTCCGTTGTATCCTGAAACGCTCTTCATTCAGGCTGTTATCGGTCCAGGTAATGCTTACGGATGTGGTGCTTAACGCCGTGATAGCGCAGTTGCTCGGAGCTTCCACGGTACCGTATGTTATGGTAAAAGCACCGGATTCTATGGTGGATTTGCCGTCCGTATTCCGTACATATACATCCCACGTGCCGACATCCAAGGCGCCGTTAGGCAAAGTGAGACTGCATGTGATAGTGTTGATGTCGGTTACTGAAACGCTTGATCCGATTATGGTATCCCTTCCGGTCTTCCTGACCTCTACCGTTGCCCCTGTATAAAATCTGTTGCCGGCTATTGTTACCGGAATAGTATATCCTCCGGCCCAGCTGCTCGGAGTAATAGAAGTAAATGTCGGGGCTTCACTGGTTATAGTGAACCCGTTAGATAATATGCCTGTTCCGTCGCCGTTGGCAGCCACAACATCCCACGTGCCGATCGTTGCGTTAGTGATCGGAAGAGTACAGGTTATTTCGGTACTGCTTATCAAAGTCTCTCCGGTCGCGTCTATGGTCGTCATCCCTGATCTTGACAAAGACACCTCCGGAGTACTAAAGAAGTTAACCCCTCTTATATTCACTGAAACAGAAGAATTATTCTCTGCCGTCGCTGGCGTTATTGAATACAATACGGGCGGCGACGTTACCGTGAACAGGCCTTCGGAAGTAGCCGCCTTATTATCCGAGTTCTTTACAAATACGCTCCACGCGCCTGTCGTGGCTCCCGACAAATTCACTGAAAATGCCAGACTGGTATGGCCGGCATTTGCGGAAACACCGGTGGCTGTTATAGTGGCATATCCGGTTTTTCTAAGCTCCACCACGGTATCATCAAACAGATTTGTTCCGGCAAGTGACGTTATAGATACAGTGGTCCCTGTCGCGCCCCTGGTCGGAGTAATGGTCGAAATGGTAGGGGATTCAGAGGTGACCAGGAACAACGATTCTCTTGTAACCTGGCCGAACATGCTCGTAACAGTAACATCCCATGTGCCTATCGTCGCATTGGTAAGTGTTATAGGGCTGCAGGTCAGCAGGCTGTAGCCGGAATTTGTGGTGACCGACGAAGCCGTAAAAGTAGCACTTCCTCTAGTTATCCTTACTGTAGATCCCGGATAGAGCCTCGAACCATAAACCTTGAATCCGGAAACAGTGGCATTAGTACCGGCAGATTGAGGCTCAACGCTTGTTATGTACGGCGCTTCTGCGGTCAAAGTAAGCCTGCTTTGGGATGAAGTACTGTGCCCTGTTCCGGCAGTGGCGGTAACCCAAACATCCCATGTCCCGATAGTATGCAAGGCCGGATCAAAATTAAATGTAGCCGTAACCTGGCTGTCAGAAATATTCTCGGGGCTGTTATCTTCAATATTTGAAGATCCTTCGCGAGTCAGAGAAACATTGGTCGCACCGGACAATCTTTGGCCGTATATTTTTATCTTTTGGCTTCCGCTGTTCTGGACAGAAAGGGCTTCAATGCTGGTTATTGACGGGGCAAGAGAAGATGTTGTGATCCCTCTCGGTCTAGATTCTGCAAATGTTTCGTAGTAAGGCGGGGAATTACCAGTCCAAGCATATCTCAACCTTAATTTATACCAATAGGTCGTTAAAGGTGACAAACCGCTATCTGAGTAAGTTACCTCACCGGAAACATGAGTTGCCGATCCTATGTATGAATATGTCCCTGCTTCCTGAGTGGATCGATATACGGCATATGTTTCTACAGAGTTGACAATTGTTCCGCCAGCTTCAAATGTGGTCATCCCTTCCCAACTTATTACAATTGAACT
>CALFCX010000034.1 GCA_937950635.1 uncultured bacterium | reverse complement strand
CGTTTTGCGTCCTTGCGGTCCTCGCTGTATCCGAGAACAAAGATCAGTGTTTTTGTCTCGCCGCTTTTCAGGGAAACTTTAACGTTGTGCGAACCTACCGGCGCCCAGCCGCAGGCGATCGAATTATTGGACTTCCCTTCTCTGACCGCTCTCGGGGAAGAAAGGTCTCCGTATCTGCCCAGAAAATCCTCTCTCTGAGTGTCATAGCCTTCCAGTTTCTCGCTGGCCGCAAAGAAAGCGAAATAGCTTCTTTCGACCCTGTATCTTGAGAGGTGATATATCATGCTTCCGTCTACTTCTGTCTCGCCGATGTTCAGGTTGTACTGATAGTCGGTCATATCGTTCAGGGCGTCCCACAAACAAAATTCCACAAAGGAGAATACGCTCAGGTCCCTCTCCTGCAGGCTGTTGTTCTTTATCTCCATCATCCACACTTCGCAGTTCTCGCCGAGCGGAACAAAATAAGTGGTCGTGGTCTGTATACCGTTGTATGCGGCCATTATTTTCGTATAGCCGAGACCGTGCCTGCATTCATACACATAATCGTCCTTTTTCCCCTCGGGCACGGCGAACAAGGATGTTTCGTTGTCTGCCCATTTCGCGGTGGGCTTTATCACCGGCTGCCAGGTGGCCGACCAGAAAGAGGACGTTTTATTGTCCCTTATGTACAAATATCTGCCTCCCCTGTCATACGGAATGTTGTTATACCTATACCTGAGTATCCTTCTCTCTTTCGGGTCTTTATAAAAGCTGTATCCGCCCGCCGTGTTGGATATCAGACCGCAATATTCCTCCGAGCCGAGATAATTTATCCACGGCAGCGGAGTGTCCGGCCTTGTTATCACGTATTCTTTCTTTTCCTTGTCAAAGTATCCGTACTTCACCTGTTTTTTCTCCCTTTCCGATGTTTTTATTGTTGTTTTCCGCCGCATCTGCATATCCCGGCGGCTACGACTATCAATTATGACAGAATCAGGACCATTACGCAGCGCCCCCCCATGACAAGAGGCAGCTTCCCTTTCTCTATCTCAAAAGTGTTCCCCGACAGCAGGTCCCTGGCAATTTTAAAATTCTCCGGAGTATCGATCTCGAACTTGTCCTTCGACGGAGAATGGTTTATCACGTACAAAAGCGGGGAATTCCCGTCCTGCCACAGGATCATTTCTATGTGGTCTTTATCCTTCAGAAAGAATTCCGGTTTCGGCAGATATTCCCTTACATAATCGGCCAGTCTTTCATTGCCTGTTTTCCCTATGCTCATAAAAAGACTGAAGGTCGCATAAAGCACCTTGCCGTTGCCGATCTTTTTTTCTATAAAGGCCGGCAAGCCGTCTTTATACTCCATCAGATGTTCCGTTTCCGTGTGTATAAGGTCCCTGAACCCGTAAGCCCAGCATCTCAGCTTCGGGATATACACCCTGTCGTCTATTGTTTCTATATGCTCGCTTGATATCCCGAGCATCTCCTCCAAAAGAGGCGTTTCGTGGAGATGCGCGTTCTCGTTCTTTGTCCCGAACCTTGATTCTGTGACAAGAGTTCCTCCCGATTCAACGAACTTTATGAGGTTCTGCGCCTGTGCCCTGGTCAGCACATAGGGGTTCGGCAAAAGTATGACATTGTAAGGCATCTCGCCTTTTTCCAAATGGCTTTCAAATATAAAAGCCGACGGATTGTAATAATTCCAGAGCACCTGGTACGCGCCCTGGCACGAATCAAGCCCGTGCGTATGCCCGAGTTCCGCGCGCACCTGCTCCCATTGTCCGGCTATCGTCCTGGGCGGCCCCTGCTCCTGATATGTTTGAACATCGGAAGACCGCAGGTAGGCAACCGCGGCTTTTGGGAGAAGTTTGCGGGAATGCAGCTCCGGTATTATGGTCTTTATTTCCGAACCGGCCTGTTCTATTGCTTCGAGCCTTTTTGTCCTTGTACCGTCGGCTTTAAGTATCCCGAAGCCTCCGGTCTCTCCTCCGAATTTGGCCGTGCGCCATTGGTGGTAAAGTACGGCTTTCGCTCCATGCGCTATTATCTGATGTGTCCATATCCTTATTTCCGGGCCTTCGATGAACCCCGGATATCCCCAGCGCACATTAGGACCGCCCTGGAGTTCCGTTACGTGGAACTCGCCGCCATGATGTTCGGCCGCGCTTCTCCACCAGTCGGCCATTTCGGCGATCTGCTGGGAGGTATTCCTTCCTCCCATCGGATATATATCCCATCCGTACCATTCAAGGCCTTCCGACATTATGTCGTGTTCCGGGACCCTCTGACAAATGCCCAGAAATCCGTTGGTGCCTATTTTCCTTGAGCCGTCCAGTTTTCTGACAAGATCTTTTTCCCACATAAGGAATTCATGGAGAGAATCGGTCTTGAACCTGAACCAGTCAAGAAAAATGTGGGGATTGCCAGCGTCCCAGACGCCTGCCTTGGGAGTGGTTATGTCCTCGAACTCTCCGAATTCGTTGGTCCAGAATTTTGCTCCCCATACTCTGTTTATCTCTTCCAGGGTCCCGTATTTTTTCTTGGCCCACTCCATAAAATCGCGCTTTGTTTCGGCGCAATGGCAAAAATCCATATTTGTCGTGGAATCAAGCGGAGGGTAAACGGGTTCGTTGTCTATCTGCCAGTTCAGAACTGCCGGATGGTCCTTATATCTTTCCACCATTTTTTCAAGGAGCCTCTGGGCGAACTTACGGAAGGTCTTATTATCTCTGCAGATATTGGGCCTGGGACCGTACTCGGGATATAAAGTACCTTCGTTTGAGACCGGCCGCACTTCAGGATATTTTCTGATAAGCCAGGCAGGGGCCATTGATGTCGGGATCCCGAGAAGAACTTTCAAGCCGTGCTTATCGGCCATCGACAGCGCTTTATCAAGGTCCTCAAAACAGAATTCCCCTTCGCGCGGCTCAACCCAGTTCCACGCCATTTCGCCGAAACGCACTATATTGAAACCGCTGGCCGCGATCTGGGAAAAAGCTTTCTCCCAATATTCCTTGGGCCATTGGTCGGGATAGAATGTGACTCCAAATGGGAACATTAATTTTCCAGATCTTTCACAAAATGTGTTTTCATGGGCCTCTTTTTTAATTATACCAAAATTCGGATATTTAGATACCGGAGCTTTTTTGAATCGTCAGGCAGCCTGGTTGCCTGAAGATAATGTCAAAAACTGTATTGAAGGTCAAAAACAAGCTGCGTCAGCAAAAAAGAGCTTTGATATCCGCCTGTAAGCCTGGAACCGGGCACAGAAAGATACCTAAACCCCATATAGAGTCCGGAATCGTTCCTGACGCCGGCAAGCCCCTGCCAGCCTAATCCTCCCGAGATCTCCTGATTCCATGAAGAGTAGAGGATCCCGGCGCCTACATATCCGCTTATATCGGTGCTCATTTCGTTCTTAAGAAGTACATTGGCAAATGAATACGAAACGGCTATGTTGTTGGCAGGAAGATTATAATTGTACCCGGCCTGGGCTGCCAATTCAAAAGGGATATGCTTCGGCAACACGGGAACGTTCGCCGTTGCCGAGAATATCGCCCCTATGGTCGCTTCGGATGCTATGGTCCTGCCGGAAACGGTGTCGGAAGCGGAAACATGCGTATAATCAAGCTGATATACTCCCGAACTCAATCCTAGGCTGAATACAATATCTCTCGGTTCCTCGCAGATCCCTTTGGAGGATATTAAAAAAAAACTTGCCGCCAGGATCAAAAACTTACGGTTTGTTGGTCGCATATTTTAACCTTCGATTCGCTTCATCGTAATAACTGATGTGAAAGTATCCGCTGCTGTCAACCGCAATAGAAGAGTATGTGCCGACCTTGATATTATCATCAATGCAGTATTCTTTCCATGTTCCGGAGCTGTTAGTAAAATATTTTAGCGTTTGTGAAGATGAATCATAGGCGCTGATATGCAAGATATCGGAACCGCCCCGAGTGTCGACCGCAACAGAAATATGCTGCAAATTGGAGGAAGAACTGATGGTTGCCGGGGAGCCCCAAGAACTGCCTGAATCGTACGATCTTGCGTATTGGAGCGACGGGGCGCAAAAAACGGCAAAGACATTGATGCCGGAGCCGCTACCCGAACCCAAAGCCAGATCGAGATAGAACCCTCCTGAACTGTAGTCCGTTATCGCTTCCTCGGTAAAATTACCTAAAGGAGCTCTTGTTTTCGAAATAATTTCCCCGTTGCCGTGCAATAAGACGTAAACCTTCCCGGATGAGTCAAGCGCAATAGAGCTTCGGCCATAATTGTCGTTATGAAGCGCGCTGTCGGAAATTGTTTCTGAAAGCCAAGAAGCTTCGTAGCTGGCATATTTGACCTTCTTATTAGCAGAATCGTAATACGAAATATAAGGGGTGCCTGACGGATCAAGAGCGATACTGGTGAAGGCTCCGACCCCCCCCGTATCAACGGCTACCGGGGCTCCCCATGCCGACGAATTGGCATAATACAAGTTAGCCGAGCTGTAATATGAAACATGTGCAACCCCAGAAGAATCCACCGTCAAGGAAGTGTGCCCTCCGTCAATACCGATCCCTGAAATGACCTCTCCGCTTGACCATGCACTTCCGTTATAAGACGCATACTTTATACTGCCGTTGGTCTGGTCAAAATAGATCATCCTTGGATTGTTCGAATACAGTCCTATAGAAGCATATTTCCCGACATTCCCGCCATCTATCACCCTGGCTTCGGTCGTAACAGAAAGAGTATAAGTTTCTGATGTGATCGGGCTGTCCGCTTTCCCGCTCTGTGCGGAAAAAGCTTTTATGGTCTGCGTTTTGGTCGGGTGCGTTGAATCAAGTTCCAGGGTTATATTTGCCGGCGTAGGCGAAGATGATGAAGATACTGTAGGATCAGAGCCGTCCGTAGTGTAGTAAATAGTAGATCCTGCGGATCCGGTCAAAGTTATTTCCTTTTCTACTTCACCTTCAAAGGTCCCTGAAATTTCGGAAAAAGCGGGAACGGACTCCTGGCCTATGTAGTAGATCCCGCTTGCAACTTCGCTGCTCGCGTAATTATCCAAAAAGGCTTTTGCTTTTAACGTTGTTGTCGCAGATATCGGCAGAGGATCTTCGTACAGTGTCGAAGATTCCAAAGGTGTGGACCCGTCGGTAGTATAGGTTATCCTGGCCCCGCCGGTAAGGCAGGTAACCGCAACATTCTGGGCTGACGCGTAAGTACCCGCCTCAGGGCTGAAGGTAGGAGTGGCAACAGTTCCGGTTATTTCGTAGAGGGAGCTGGTAACAGAGCTCGGGACCTTCGGTGAAAGGTAAGCCTTGGCCTTTATTTTGACCGTGGCGCTTACTGTGATAGGCCCGGTATATTTCGTCGACGTTTCTTTTGGTTCGGAGTCATCTGTCGTGTAATATATCGTGACCCCGGCTGTCGGAGAAGTTATAGTCACGGTCTGGGCCGAAGAGTATGTCCCGGCAGAGGGACTGAACCCAGGGGCTTCCACTATGGAATATACGTCAAGGGAACTGCCGCTCCTGCCGCATCCCGAACTTAAGATTGTCGGGCAGGCAAAAAGGAACGCCACAGCACCGAAAAGAGCCGCTTTTTTTACTTTTGACAGCATTTTCCTTAGGTAAATTATAGCACCGCTGTCAAAGAAGTAAGGCTATCCCATCACCACTTTGACCTTGTGTATCTTTGCGTCGCTATGAGGATGTATAAGGTTCCCGCTGATCTTTTCTCCGTCCACCTCAACAGTTCTTACTCCGTGTTCGACGCCGTTAGGGTTTTCTATTTCGATCTCATAAACAGCGCCCCTGAAAGGCCTGGTTATTTTGCACCTCTTCCACTTGGAAGGTATGCACGGATCTATTCTTAATCCTTCAAATTCCCTTCTGGCGCCCAGTACCCACTCGGTAGCCACCATGAATGTCCAGCCGGCTGTCCCGGTAAGCCAGGTATAAGCTCCTTCTCCGTAAGCATACGGATGGTCCGGACCTATCAAATATTCCGCGTATGTATACGGTTCGGCTTTGTACAGCTCTATGTTCTTCTGTTTGTTGGGCATTATCTTGCACATTTCCCTGTAAGCAGTATCACCCATTCCGAGTTTGGCATATGCGGCTATCATAAAGGTCTGGGCATGGCAGAAAACCGCGGCATTTTCTTTTGTTCCCTGAGAGAACATCGCTATACGCCCAAGACCCGGATCGAATACCGTATAAGCAGGGGCAAGCAGAGCCATTCCGTGAGGCCCTGTCAGATGCTTTTCAACGGAATCCAGCATTGTACCCAATCTGTCTTTAGGCACAAGATCGGCAAGGACCGCCCATGACTGGGAATTGAGGAATATCTTTCCTTCTTTATTCTTTGACGAGCCGAAGGGTATAAGATCGTCGTTATATCCGGCCAAATACCATCTTCCGTCCCATCCGCTTTCGTTTATCTTTTCGGACATTGACGAGGCCTTGGAAAGAAGATCTTCCTTTACGCTGTTCTTGCCTATTATCCCCGCCAGTTCGGCCAGGTTCTTAAGGGCTCTTACCAACGCAATGGCAAGCCAAACACTCTCTCCTATCTGGCGTCTTCCGGCCATATCAAGAGCGTCGTTCCAGTCTGCTTCTCCCACTCTGGGCAGGCCGTGAACGCTCACATCGTTGTACGTAAAGTTCAGCTGGGCAAGAAGATGGTCGAACAGCGTCCCTTTACCGTCCTCTACCGATCCGCCGGTCCAATTGATATCGGCTTTGGTCCCGCCTTCGCGCCATTTATCCTTTAGCCATGGGACTTCTTCAAAAAGTATGTCCTTATCCCCGGTCTCTCTGACATACGCCGCCACCGAAGGAGTAAGCCATGTGGGGTGGTCTTTAAAAGGCCTGTTGGAATACGGACCGTAGGTATCCGACCAGCCGGGAGCCATTGTCCCGTCGCGCCTGGTCAAAGAGGCTACTTTGAGCATTTTCGCTTTTGCAAGGTCCGGATTGATGGAAAGTATGGATTCGCTGTCCTGGCCTGAATCCCTCAGTCCTCTTCCCCCCTGCCCTTCGTGATAAAAAGACGGCGACCGACTCCACATATTGCACATATAGAGCTGATATTTCACCCAGCTGTTCACCATGACATCAAAATCTTTGTCCGGAGTTTCAACTTTTACTGGTGCGAGAGCTTCGGCCCAGTGTGCTATCGTGTATTCCAGGGCTTTGGCGGCGGCCTTTTTGTCCTTGAACTTGTTTATTATTCTTTCGGCGTCCTTTTGGCCTGCGGTCTGCCCCAGAATGAACTGGAGCTCTTTTTCTTCCCCGGGTTTAAGCGTTATCTTGTTCTGAAGGACGGCTATAGGCTCTTCCCCGTCGCACACGCTTTGAGTGCATTTGCCTTTAAACACCCCTTCCGGATTCTCGCAAGTATTCCCTCTGCCCAGAAAATTCTCTTTATGGCAGTCCCAGCCAGCGACCTTGTCGCTTGAGGAGAAGAAAAGCACATAAGGGTTGTTCTTTATGTTGAATTCTTCGTAGAACGCTGTTTTTCTTGCAAATATAGAAGAAGAGCCCTTGTCAAACACTGCTCTGTTCCAGAGTATGGAGATATTATAGAAGGTTATGTAGTCCGCGCTCCCTATGAACCATTCAAGATATCCGAAAACATTCAGTTTTTTTGTTTTCTTTGAGGTGTTCTTGATGCGCACTTTCCATATCTCGCACGGCTCGTCCGTCGGCACAAAATAAGTCGTTTGAGCCTCTATCCCGTTAACTTTGGTTTTGATGATCTGGTAGCCGAACCCTACCCTGCATTCGTAAGAATCGTATTTTGCGCGGACAGGTTCCCACGACACGCTGAAAGCTTTTTTCGTGTCATGGTCTTGGATGAACACATAGCGTCCCGGGCGCCCCTGATGCAGATTTTGTCCTACCCAGTAGAGCATTCTTTCGGTCTTAGAATCCTTATAAAAGCTGTATCCTGCCGCTGTCTGTGAAATAACGGCGCAATATTTTTCGTTTGTAAGATAATTGCCCCATGGCCTTGGCGTGTTGGGATCGGTGATCGTGAATTCTTTCCCGTCAGCTGAAAATTTTCCGTACTTCATTCTGTGTAAGCACCCTTTCTTAAGATGTGTTTTTATACATTAATTCTATCACAGCCGAATATTGAACAACCCTGACTATTCTACCGTTACGCTTTTTGCCAGGTTGCGAGGCTGGTCCACATGACATCCGCGTTTGACCGCTATGTAATATGCCAGCAGCTGGAGGGGAATGACGGCCAGGATAGCGGAAAGAGTTTCTCTGGTCTTTGGCAGATAGATCACGTCTTTCGCTTTTTTCGATATTATCTTGTCGCCTTCGGTAGCCAGCGCGATAACGCGCCCGCCCCTGGCGTTGACCTCTTCTATATTGCCGAGTATCTTTTCATAGCGCCTGCCTGAAAGTGCCAGAACGACAACCGGCATGTTCTCGTCTATCAGAGCTATCGGCCCGTGCTTCATTTCCGCGGCCGGATATCCTTCCGCATGAACATAAGATATCTCTTTCAGTTTAAGAGCGCCCTCAAGGGCGGCAGGGAACCCCTCTCCTCTCCCAAGATAAAGGGCGTTATTGGCATTACAGTATTTATCAGCGATCTTCTCTATTTTCTCCTCTGAAGATAAAGCCTGTTCAACCTTGTTAGGGATCTCAAAAAGGCTGTGAAGCCTGCTTTGGAAATTCGCTTTTGAAAGCTTGTTCTTCTTCCGGCCGAGATAAAGGGCCAGCAGGAAGAGAACGACCACCTGGGTCGTGAAAGCTTTGGTGGAAGCGACACCGATCTCTGGCCCGGCCGCCGTATAGATGACACCGTCAGACTCCCTAGCGATCGATGAGGAGAACACGTTGCAGATGGACACCACCTTGGCCCCGTGTTTTTTCGCTTCCTGTATCGCCCCCAGAGTGTCCGCTGTTTCTCCGGACTGACTGATTGCAATGACAAGAGTATTCTTGTCTATTATAGGCATCCGATATCTGAATTCCGCAGCATATTCCACTTCCGAAGGGATCTTTGCGTAATATTCCAGATAATATTCCCCTATCAGGGCCGCATGCCATGATGTGCCGCAGGCCGTCAGCACAACTCTCTTTATTCCGGAAATATCTTTCTCTTTTAGGTTCAGGTCTTTGAAGCGCACGTTCTTTTTTGAAGAATCCACGATATCGTTTATGGTGTCTATTATCGCCTTCGGCTGTTCATGTATCTCCTTGAGCATAAAATGGGCGTAACCGGATTTTTCCGCGGAAACAGGGTCCCAGGAAACAAGAGTTTCCTTTCTCTTCACTGGTCCCCTGGCATTGAATATTTTCACCGCGCCCCTGGTGACGGAAGCTATGTCCCCGTCCTCAAGGGTTATTATCCTTGAGGAATATTTGACTATAGCGGGAACATCGCTTGAAATATAGTTCTCATTGTCGCCTATGCCTATTATGAGCGGACTTCCTTTTCTGGCGACTATTATCTTGCCCGGATGTTTTTTGAATACCACGCCTATGGCGTAAGACCCTTTTATTCTCTTAAGCGCCAGTTTTACGGCGTTCTCCGGCCCGCGCGACAGATTTTCCTCTATCAGGTGGACAAGAACCTCCGTGTCGGTCTGGGATCTGAACACATGTCCCCTTGCGCAAAGGGTCCTTTTAAGCTCCTCATAGTTCTCTATTATCCCGTTGTGCACAAGGGCGATATTTTCTTTACAGTCAAGATGAGGGTGGGCATTCTCTTTGGACGGCTGTCCGTGCGTCGCCCATCTGGTATGCCCGATGCCGATATGGGATCTCCGGCGGCCGGCAGCGATCGCTTTTTCAAGATCGGCTATTTTTCCTACGGATTTTTCCAGGTGGAGTTTTTTATTGGATATAACGGCTATGCCGGAAGAATCATATCCTCTGTACTCCAGCTTCCTCAAACCTTCTATGAGTACAGGAACTGCGTCCTTTTCTCCGATATAACCGAATATGCCGCACATATGGTCCTTTTATTTTTTAGCCTGATTGAGGACCGAATTGATCTCTTTGGCGGCGGCGTCAAGCCCCGTCTTCACGACAGACCTCAGCTCTTCGTCCTCAGCCGCCAGAACATGGTCCCAGATTATTCCCAGCCTTCTTGTAAGTATCGGCTCTATCAGGCCCCAGGCGGGAATGCAGGGATATGTCCTCCCGTATTTTATGGTCTCTTTGAACTGGCTCCTGAACTGGTCAGAGGAAAAATACGGATCATCAAAAGCTGTCTTTATGGCAGGAAGGAAGCCGGTCGATTTTGCGTATTCAACCTGGGCTTTCTGCGATACCAGGTGTTTTATGACCTTCCACGCGGCGTCCTGATTCTTGCTGTTCTTGAAGATAGCAAGGTTGCTGCCGCCCACGAAGGTATATCTGCCTTTGGGCCCCGCAGGATAGGATGTCACGGAAAAATTCCTTGATGCGATAGAACCGTAGGACCCGCCCTGTTCGGGAGGGAGAGTCAGTGTTTTTATTTCATACGGGCCGTCAAAATACATGGCATAGGAACCGTTATTGAAATTGCTGCTCACCTGAGCGGTGTTAAGCTCAAGAGCATCCAGAGGAATATATCCTTTTTTCACAAGGCTCACATAAAAAAGCATCCCCTCTACGGCAGCTTCGCTGTTTATGGCCGCGGATCTCCTGTCCTTTGAAAGGAAATCCCCTCCTGCCGCCCAGATCCACGGAGCCACATTATGTATAACGTTCCAGTCGTTCTTTCCGGGGATCCCCATCGGATACACACGCACATTCTCTATCTCAAGCTCGGCCTCTTTTATGTTCTTGAGCGCCTGCTCGAAAGAGGACCACGTTTTCAGGCTGTCGCCGGAAAGCCTAAGCTGACGGAAAACATCCGTTCTGAAGAACATAGCCCTTGAATCCACGAACCACGGAATGGCGGTAACTGTCCCGGACCCTTCTATGCCGCTGGAGACCCATGCGGGAGGGATGAACGCGGAGCTTCCGCCGATATCTGGGACCCGGTCCTTAAGATCGGCCAAGGCTCCCATGGCCGAGATGGCTCCTACCCATGTGCTTCCTAGCTGAACTATATCGGGAGTATCTCCGGATGTGGCAGCGGTGGTTATTTTTGTCCAGGCGGATCCCCAATCCACCGACGTCACCACCACATCGATGTCGGGATTCGCTTTTTCAAATGGGGCCAGGATAGCTTCGATATCCTTGATAGGCTCCATGCTGTTGGGCATGACCCACATTTGTATGATTTTTTTGCCTGAAGCGGAAGTTTGGGAATCCCCTCCATTATCCTTGCCCACATTCCCTCCGCAACCGATAACGGACAGAGAAAAACAGCATACGACCGCAAGAACAAACGCAGACTTCCTCATATTTTTCCTCCTTGAATATGGGCCTGTTCGTGATAGGTTCCCAGACTTAAAAGGCGGGGAATCCGTATTTACTAAACTTTACCATATCCGGCAATTGTTGTAAACGGCGCTTGACAGCCGAACATCGCGTTTGGTAGATTGTCTATACAAGGCGATGATGCGGTGTAAATCCGCGGAGCCGAGCGGCAGAATTCTCAAATCCAACACACGGCCGTTCTCAATAAGCCTAACGAGCTAAATCAAGCCACTGGAGGGCTTTGCCTTAAAGTGCCTGGTTATCCTAGAGCTTGTGAAGCTGTTTGATCGCGACCTGGTACGGATGAAGGAAGCTGTCGCTACGTGATCCCGCGTTAGCGGATAAAATGCCTCTTACTTTCCGGGTGACGACAACGCTGGCGTGAATGTCGTCCATGCGGGCGGACTCGGAAGTAAAGGGGCGTTTTTTTTACTTCCGGGCCGATTTGCCTTTTCACACCTATCGTTATAAAATACTTGCATGAAAACAATAAAAGCATCTGCCTTGACATTTGTTCTGGCTCTCATTTTTGCATCGTCCGTTTTTGCAATGTCGGAACGCAATCTGCCGGACCGGAAATTCGGATCAACAAAGGGAAAATATCAGGATTTTTACCTCATGGACCTGGACGGTGTGTATACAAGGCTTTCCGAAAGCAAAGGCAAGGTCGTCTTCTTGAACTTCTTCGCCACCTGGTGCCCGCCGTGCAGGAACGAAATGCCTTCGATGCAAAAACTGCACGACAAAATGAAAGGCTCGGATTTTGAGATGATCGCCGTATCGGTCGACCGCGGCGGGTCGGATAGGGTGAAGGATTTCATAAGGAAGAACGGATATACTTTCAAGGTTTTGCTGGACGGGGACGGATCAGCCGCAAAAAAATATTCGGTTTCAAGCATTCCCGCAACCTTCATAATAGATAAGGAAGGGAATGTCGTGCACAGGGCTATCGGAGAGCGGGACTGGGGAAATGATCCTGTGGTATCGGAATTAAAAAAACTAACAAAATGACCTCATTGAATTTGACCGTTCCTGCGGCATTCTTTGCCGGACTTCTGTCCTTTTTCTCGCCATGCATTCTGCCTCTCGTACCTTCGTATATGTCTTACATAACAGGTTCGGTATTCGGCGTGACCAAAGATAACGCATCGCCTGCCGGAATAGAAAGGAAGACCGTATCCTATTCGGCCTGTTTCATTTTAGGTTTCTCGGCGGTCTTTATCCTTATGGGGATCGCCGCAAGCTATGCCGGCGGTTTATTGATTGGATATAAGGACCTTATTCGGACGGTCGGAGGGATCCTGATAATCATTTTTGGCCTTCATGTCATGGGATGGCTCAGGATAGGTTTTCTGAACTCTTATCTTAAGCTTGACGTAAAAAATCCCGCGCCCGGATATCTCAGGTCGTTCTTTGTGGGAGTGATATTCGCGGCGGGCTGGACCCCTTGCGTCGGCCCGATACTGGGATCAATATTGATACTGGCCGGGAACTCGGCCGATATCTCAACAGGATTGGTCATGCTGTGCTCTTACTCCCTGGGAATGGCAGTCCCGTTCTTTGTGATCTCTCTTTCCGCCAACTTTTTTCTTTCAAGGCTCAAAAAATTGAACCGATGGATACCTGTTATAAATTATACTTCCGGAGCCGTGCTGATCGCGGCGGGAATACTTTTGGCAACCGGATTGTTCGACAGGCTGGCATATATCTTTTACTGATACGGGCTGGTTACCTTAATGAACGGCCGAGAGATCCGATCTTTGAGATCCATTTGGCCGACTTTTCTTTCGATAATCTCTCTACAAGATCTACGTGAGTGACCCTCACTGGGGAAACGCCGCAAAAGCCCAAAATGGCGCCTTTTAGGAGCTTATCCCCGACAGAACCGAAAAACAGCCTGTAAACAAGGGCGGGGGAATTCATTGTAACTATAAGTCTCGCGGATTTGCCTTTTAGATATTTTTCCCACCCCATTCCGTTGTCATGGAACCTGTAAGCGAACCCCGGAAGCATCATTCTTTCCATGAGCCCTTTCAAAAGCGCCGGCATCGCTCCCCACCAGGTCGGATATACAAAAACAATGTGGTCCGAACCCTTGATCTTTTCTTGCATCATGAGCAGATCCGGCTCAAGCTCTTGGATGATCTTGTATCCCTTGTGCAGCACCGGATCGAATCGCAGGTCGGATATGTTAACTGATGTTACCTCGGCACCGGACATCCTTGCGCCTTCGGCATATGCATGCGCCAACGCGGCACAGAAGCTTTCATTGTCAGGATGCCCTAAGACCACTAGCACCTTTTTGCCCATACAAGCGGTCCTTTCTACATCATTTCGAGGGCCTGGCGCGCGGACATGCCTACCATCACGCCTTTTTTGCTGGCGGATTCGTTCGCTTCTTTTACGGTGCCGTCAAGCAGGCCTTGAAGGTCTTTTATAGGGCCCGAAACGGATTTTATTACGGCGGCGGGAAAAGAGAACTTGTCGAACATCATGGCATTAAAAAGGCCGCAGCCTATCATCCCTGAAGATGTTTTGGCAAAAACCATGTTCACCGGACCGAACTCAAAGACCACGCCTTCGGCTTTTTTCCCGGAAAGATCCATTTTTTCTGACAGCATTTTCCGGACTCCTATATCGCC
>CALFCX010000033.1 GCA_937950635.1 uncultured bacterium | reverse complement strand
CATAATTGCGGTATTTCTCTATATGTTCCTTACAGGGATAACCATAAACATAATATCTCTGGCTTCTATTATCATAGCCGTGGGGGTCGTGGTAGATGATGCTATCGTATTGCTGGAGAATATCTACAGACACAGAGAGGTGAAAGGGGAACCTCCTCAAGAAGCTTCTATATACGGTGCCGGGGAAGTGTTCGGCGCTGTGATTGCTACCACAACCACCAACCTGGTGATCTTTGTTCCCCTTTTGTTGGTCCAGGGGTTCATCGGGGTTTTCTTTAATCAGCTTTCCTTGGTGACCATAGTGATAATAGGCATGTCGTTCGTGACCGCCATGCTTTTAACTCCCATGATGTGTTCTGTCATACTCGATGTGGGAAAAGAAAAAAAACGCGAACATCCTTTCTTGAAGAATATCTATGATGTCAGCGAAAAATGGTTCCTGAGGATGGAAGAAGGATATAAAAATATCCTTGGCTGGGCCATAGACAATAAAAAACAGGTCATTATCTTTTGTGCAGCGTCGTTCTTTCTGAGCATGCCGCTTTTCTTTTTTACAGGCACGGAATTCTTTCCGGATATGGATAACGGGCTTTTAAGCGGTAATGTTTCTCTTCCGGCCGGTTCCAGGCTGGAAGAAACAAATAAGATCATGGAAGAGCTCCAGGCCAGGGTCAAGAAGGAGATACCTGAAGTCGAGTTCATTTTGGTCACCGCCGGATCGGGTGCTCGCATGGGTATGTCATCGAAAAGCGGCCCGAATTACGGAAAGATCTATGTAAAACTTTTGCCTCTGGATAAGAGAAAGAGAGAGATGAAAGAGATCCAGAAACAAATATCCAATATAGCGTTCTCCATACCGGGGCTGAAATCCATAGATTTCGGCGCGATGGGGGCCAATCAGCTTGCCGGTGCCGGCAGGCCTATCACAATAGAGATCTATGGGACCGACTTCGAAAAAATGGACGGGTATGCCCAGATGTTGAAAGCCCGGATAGAGAAGATCCCCGGGATCTCCGATATGCTTATATCCAGAGAAAAATCGAACCCGGAGTACGGTCTTCACATAGACAGGGAAAAGGCCGCTGCCCTAGGACTGAGCATGTACGACGTAGCTCTTGCCGCCCGGAGCTTCCTCTATGGGACGACCGCGACTAAATATAAAGAGGACGGGGACGAGTATGACATATTTGTCCGGCTGGATGAGAAGGACAGGGCAAATTTGAGAGATATAAGCAATGTTTATGTTACCAGCCGTACCGGGGCGAAGATCTCTCTGGGCAATATCGCTTCGGTCACGCTGTCGAATGCCCCGCAGATAATACAGCGCAAGAACCAACAAAGACTGATAATCGTTGATTCGGACTATTACGGGCGTTCTCTAGGGGATATCACCTCAGATATAAGAAGAGTGATATCCGATACGAGCATCCCCGCCGGGATATCAGTCAAAATAGCGGGCAGCACTGAACAAATGGCCAGCAGCTTCAGGTCTCTTTTTATAGCGCTTCTTCTCGGTATAGCTTTGATATATCTTGTCATGGTGGCGCAATTTGAATCTTTCCTGGAACCATTTATAGTGATGTTCGCGATCCCTTTTGCCGTTATGGGTGTTGTATGGTCTCTGATACTTACCGGATATCCTTTCGGGGTCATGTCCTTTGTAGGGCTTATCCTGGTGACCGCGATAGCCGTTAAGAACTCTATTGTTCTCATAGACTTCATAAACATACAAAGAGCCAGAGGATTGGAGCTTAAAGAGGCGATCATGGAATCAGGCCGTAACCGCTTAAGGCCGATACTTATGACAAGTTTTACTACCGGATTGGCCCTTGTCCCGATAATATTGGGGCACGGGGAAGGGTCCGGCTTCTGGAAAAATATGGCAGTATCGGTCCTGGGCGGCTTGACGGTTTCGGCTACTATCAGCCTCATATTCGTGCCCACTCTTTATTACATCATTGAAAGACATTTTGAAAAAAGACGCGCGTGCGGGGAGGTTGTAAAATGAAATGTGTCTTGATAATATATGCGCCTGCGCTTGAATGTTTTGTCCTGAAAGCTCTTGAAGATTCCGGACAGAAGAAATACACGAAAGCCCCTTATCTTCACGGCGTGGGCGGCACCAGCGAGCCTCACCTTGATACGAGCATATGGCCGGGCAGCAACAGCGCCCTTCTGGTAGTTGTCGAAGACGCGGCTAAAAAAGTTTTACTTGAAAAGATCGGCAAGCTTAAAAACAAATATTCTGAACAGGGTATAAAAGCCTTTGTTTTCCCGGTGGAGGATGCGGTATGAGAAAAACATCTCTTCGGCGAGCAACCGGACATAATCCGCGGGTCGGGAGAGCTGTATTTGCGATACTATTGCTTTTTTCATGCGGTGCGAATGCCGTCACGCTCAAGGATTGTATTGAGCTCGGATATAAAAACAATCCTTCGGTCGTGGCCGCTAAAGAGAACGTTAATGCTGCTTCCGCCAAGATGGGGCAGGCCGCATCTGCGGTCCTTCCGTCCGTCGGGTTGTCAGCTACAAAAGGGAAAAATTATTCTCAGCCGATGACCATAACCCTTCCTCCGGTATTTGGCGGCGGCACTATCTCGACCGCGCCGGACGAAGTGAGCGATTATACTTCTTACAGCCTTAATGTGCAGCAGCCTTTGTTCTCCGGAGGTAAAATATTGACCGGGCTCGCGATAGCAAGGAGCGGCTATGATATAGCCGTGGAGGAGCTTAGGAAGACCAGTCAGGAAGTGGAATTTGCAGTGACCAAAGCGTATTACGATTACATAAAATCAGGCAAACACATAGAGATTATGGAATCCTCGATAGCCAACCTAAAAAGGAACCTGGCCATAACACAGGTGCTTTTTGACTCAGGGATCGCGACCGAATCCGATGTTCTTAGAATAAAAACCGCTATCGCCAATTATAATGTATTAAAGATACAGGCAAAAAGCGGGCATGATATAGCTTTGCTTGCGCTCAATGCCGCTATCGGCATTGACCTTCCGGCGGGCACGGAGCTTGAGGATGATTTCACCGGAGCCGATATGAGTAGCCTTCCTTCGGAAAAGGAAGCTGTTTCGATAGCGTTGCTCAACAGGCCCGATTATTTATCGTTCAAACAGGCGCTAAAAGTCGCGGACAGCGCTGTTTCTCTTGCATACAGCGGATATCTTCCAAATATAGCTTTTTCATATTCCAGCGGGAATACAAAGAATGAATACCATTCCAACACCTCATCCAACAGCAATTTGAACAATTGGCGCGCTATGTTCGTCGGATCGTGGACATTGTTTGACGGTTTTAAGACCGAAAACCAGGTGAGAGAGGCATTTGCTTCTTTAAATGCGGCTAAAGCGCAGGAAAAAGCCATCGAGGACGGGATAAAGCTCGATGTCAGCTCTTCGCACATCAATTTGTCGGCCTCTTCTGAAAAGCTGGCGGCTGCCCAATTGGCCGCCGAGCTCGCATCCAGGGCCCTAAAATCGATAGAAGTATCTTACGGGGCTAATATTTCAAGCCGCCAGATGTATCTGGAAACACAGACTACCCATCTTGTGGCAGTTACCGATTTTTGGAACGCAAAGTGCGACCTGGAAATAGCAAAAGCCAAGATGAACAAAGCGACAGGCAAAAAGATAATATGATCCTGCAGTCAGAATTTTGAGGCATGGCGCCGTTCGTTTTAGAGAAAAAATCCTCTATGCCGGTCTTGAATTGCTGCTGTCCTTGAACGCCGCGAAAAATCAAGTTATACTTAAAATACAGCTGGGGCCCATAGCTCAAGGGTGGAGCAATCGGCTCATAACCGACAGGTTCTAGGTTCGAATCCTAGTGGGCCCAGTTTAACCAAGGATCCGATTCTTATCATTCCAATGTCCAGCTCATGCCGTGATCTTCCAAAAACTTTTCGAGAGATTCAAAAGCTGACGTATTATTTACCCCGCATTTTGCCGGGTCCGCCCACATCTCATGTGTACCGACATAGGATACCCAGCCTTCGGAGGTCGGTGCGGTCAGAGGAAGAGCCCAGTCGGTTTCGGGAACCGATGCAAGCATGTCATTAAAGACCGCCGTTGAATCGGTGTCAAAAAACCCGATTGGAGGGATAGCTCTTATAGTTGAAGGATCCTTAATGAAATCAAGCTCCAGCTCCCAGAAACCTGAGGATGGACTCATCTTTTCTGTATAACCCAGCAGTGCGCCTTCTTCTACAGAAGATCCGGCCGTTATCACGGCGGGAATATCTGTCACATGCAGGTATTTTGCGATATAATTGCGGCCGTACCTTACGCTTACGGTCCCGACAAGCTGTCCGTAGGCATTCGCGGAACCGGCGTTAACATATACGACGGTACCTTTAGAGCAGCTGTAAACAGCATCCCTTGTTGATGTGAGCCTTAATTCTATTTCAGTCGCGGGTTCACATCCGGTCTTGTACGCTCCTCCTCCGCTGCCGCCTTCCCATATGCCGTATATTCCTATCTCTGAAAGTGTAGGAGGGACTATGGTTTGTCTGTCCGGTCCCCAGTAAAAACGCAGTACCGGCGCAGCGGTAGTATCGGGATATACAGTGTAATTCAGGGACGGATCTGCGCCGGGAACAGGAGTGGAAGAGGCGCCGGTCAGCCCGCAGCCGATATTGAACAGCAATATCAGGACCGATAACAGCAGGATAAAAAAACTGCACGTGTAATAGATCTTGGTCATTTTGTACCAACGATGATATATTATGCAATTTTATATGTCAATCTGTCGGGGTTTTTGATATAATATCTGGCTAACGGAGGTATGGACATGAAAAAAAACGAAGGGATTCTGGACCGCTGGATAAGAGTGATCATCGGCTTGGCCATAATCGCGTGGGGATTAAATGCCGGTAGCTGGTGGGGATTGATAGGGCTTATCCCTTTGATAACAGGTCTCGTAGGGTATTGTCATTTGTACAATATTTTGGGCATATCCACGATAAAGAAACAGTAAAAAAGTTTTTAACGTTTTTTTCTGACGGAATAGCCGAAGCTGCCGAGATATTTGCCCAATGCATGGTATTTGCCGTGTGAGTAAGCGATCAGCCCGGCTTTTTCCATGTCAAAGACGCCTTTTTTATCCATGAACCGCTTATCGGCGTGAACGCACAGGACTTTCGCGATGAACATGTCGTGGCTTCCGAGTTTTTTTACTTCCACCGTCTCGCATTCTATATTCACCGGGCTCTCGCCGATAATAGGGGCTGATATATGCTCCGCCTTCTGCGGGGTAAGCTTGAACTTTTTGAATTTGTCAATGTTCCTGCCGGACTTCACGCCGCACAGGTCTGTCACATAAGCCAGTTCTTTTGTCGTGAGATTGACGGCGAACTGGCCGGTCCTTTTTATTATCCCGTGAGAGAACCTTTCCGGCCTTATAGATACCGAGAGCATGGCCGGCTCCGAACAAACTGTCCCGGCCCATGAAACCGTGATTATATTGCTTTTTGAGGTGTCGTCCCCGCCGTTGTATTCCCCGCAGCTTATAAGTACCGCAGGGAGAGGATACAGCATGGTCCCAGGTTTCCAGACGGCCTTTTTAAAACGTTCCATATGAAAATTATAGCATTGCGCGGCTGTTTTGCTGTAGAATGCTCTTACGGAAGGGCTATAATGCTTCAAATATTGCATGAAGACGATTCTATTGTTGTTGTCAACAAACCGAGCGGTTTGCCGACGATCCCCGCCAATAATATGCCTCGCCGCGAAAGTTTGGCGGGAGAGATCGAAGAGCTTATCGGGAAGAAGATCTTTGTTGTTCATCGCCTAGACAGGGAAACTTCCGGCGCAGTCATCTTTGCCAAGACCCCGGAAGCCCACAAAGACCTGAACATGCAGTTCGAGCAGAGAAAAGTCATGAAATATTATCTTGCTCTTGTCGAAGGACAATGTGATTTTGGGGAAAAAGAGATCAATATCCCGCTTTCTAAAAGTAAATCAAAGTCCAGAAAGCCGGCCCTTGCCTCTAAAGGGCTGGAAGCTGTAACCAGAGTTAAAACGTTAAGGAATTTTGAAAGCCATGCATTGCTTGAAGTGATGCCGCTCACCGGCAGGCGGCATCAGATAAGGCTTCATCTCAAAGCAATAGGACATCCGCTTGCGTTCGACCGCCTTTACGGAAGAAAAGAACATTTTCCTCTGTCGCTTGTGACCCGCAACCCAAAGGACCAGGCAGTTGCGGTTTGCAGGCTTCCTCTGCACGCTTACAGGATATCTTTTGCGCACCCTGGTACGCAGCAAAAACTCGACGTAACAGCTCCTTTGCCTGAGGATTTCGGGAGCATCAGCGACTTTTTGTTTCAGCCCGGGTTGTTTGGAGCTTAGAGCTTGTATATGTTAATATGCTTACGATGGACCTTGACGCAGAAAGACCAGAAACCTGGAAGAACCTGAACAGGCTGATATCTTCCGACAAAAAGTACTGGATACAAGATAAGTTGCCTATCATACTGCGCACTCTTGAACGCTATATCAACAACAACGTGGATTACCGCAAAGATGCGCCCTGGGATGTCATAGGGTTTATCTGTCTGAACGAGGGGCTTTATAAAGAAGCCGAGCATATCTATGACGAAATGAGCAAAAGATCCCACGGGAGAGAGAGCATTGCTCATAAGCTGGTCTATTGCAGGGCCATTGCCAAGTTTTTGCAGGGAAAATTTCGCCAATCATACGAGGATTTTAAACTTTCCAGGCACCACAGCCATATACACAAACAGACGGATATCGGGACGATAAGGGCGTTGTCTTACATGGAGGACACTATTTTCCCCATGATTGAAAAGGTAGCCAAGACCAAGGAGAAACTAAGAGGCGACCTTAATATCCCGAGGTTTGTGGACAAGGCCGTAGGGGCGGATATCCTAAAGACCCTTCATAAGTGGAACTCAAGTTCGCCGCTTTTTTCGACGGGGATAAGCCAGGGCGGAGGTTATTTGCTGACCCTCAAAAACCACCTCGGGGCCGTAAAGGCCATAGCAATAGATCCTGGCTACGGGTTCATAGATATCTTCAGGGATATGGACCTGTCGATCATCGACCTGGATGCGATAATAATAACCCATGACCACGACGACCACACCGAATCGATGGAATCAATACTTTCCCTGCTGGCGAAACACAACGATAATGTCCCTCAGAACAGGATACATCATATAGACGTGTTCGGTTCTGCGGGGGTGATGCTTAAATATCAGGGCCTTTTTAACGCACTTGATCCCCTAGGCGGCAAAGAGATAAATTTCCGCCTTATGACCCCTGGCTCCACTATAGAACATGTGGACCATACTTCATTGAGGGAAAAATACGGGTGCGTGCTGCATGTGAAGCAGGCTTTTCATCAGGAGCTCTGGACCCATCAGGGGTCTGCGGTGGGCGTGGTGATCGAGACATCTATCAGGGGCAGGGACGATATGCCCGTCAATATCGGCATCACGGGAGATACAAGGTATGAGCCCGGTCTGGGCGAGCAATACAAGGGATGCCAGGTCATTTTATTCAATATAGGTTCGCTTGAAAAAGAAGAAGGGAAACTGCTCGGGCAGCATCTCGGGCTGATAGGTTCCATAAATCTTATCAAAGAGGCAAAACCTCGCCTTGCCGTTGTGACCGAATTCGGAGAGGAATTCAGAGGCAAGCGCGTGACGGTGGCTTCGGTAATAGAAGAATGGGCTGCGCCCATGGAGGGCGCGGACAAGGACGACGAATTTAAGGTCGTTCCGGCGGATGTGGACCTGGAGATCAGGCTGACGGACCTTTATATAAAAGAGACTTCTTCAAAGGTCTTTTTGCCGCATAAAATGATATCTGCAGACGAGACCGATTCGGATTCTATAGTTTACAGTATGGAAGAAAAAGGCCGCCGTTAAAAATACAGATGTTTTAAGATGTCAACTTTTTCCGCCGAGAATCCAACGCCTTCTTTTTTGAGCCGTGCCATCTGAGCTTTTTTCCCGCCAAAGGCATAGTGCTCCGCAAGGCTGCCGTCCCTGAATACCACGCGGTGGCACGGGTATTTTTTTGGATCGGTGTTGTGGTGAAGGACTTTGCCGACAGCGCGCGGGGATTCTATTCCTAGGGCTTGGGCTATGCGGCCGTAGGTCAAGACCTTGCCTTTGGGGATCCTTGATACGATATCAAGGATCTTTTCTTTGTTTGACGGCTTTTTAGTCAAGCCGGGTCAGCTGCGCGTAGTGAAATTTGATGCGCGCGTCGGATGTCTGGTTTGAATTGATGTAATAGACCAGGATATTCATTTGGGTGATAGGAGGCGCAAACGAGAACAACACTCTGTATTCTTTTGTCGCAGAATTGTAGACTATCTGATCTGCGGAAATAGTTGTATCGCCTATTCTTATCCGGAAATACCCCGCATCCGTGATCTTTTCCATCTTCAGTGTGAGCACATATGTGTGCGTTTCTTTTGCCAATCTTCCGAATACGATGGTAGAGAACAGGGCAGGTGACTCTTTCGGAGGAATCGTCATTGTAACGAACGGGGCGGACGCATCATTTATTTCAGGTTGGGAATATTTGTTATATTCAACATACCAAAAGGCCAAGTTTGAAAGGATGTCGCCATCGAAAAGATTTGCTGGGGTCAGCATTACGCCTGAGCCGGTAGAGTATCTGTCCGAAGGAGTATATGTCGAAGTGGTCGTGTCTGTTGACCCCGAAGCCGTTTCAGCAGATACAGGGATAGGCTTGTACGGGAAAGATATCTTTTTTATGTCGTTGATGCTTTGTATGCGGGACAGGGTCTTAGGGTTTAACGCTGGTGCGGCGATGGCAGCCGCAGAAAAGGCGATAATGAACAGCGAAGTGAGATGCTTTTTCATTTTTGTGCTCTCCTCGCTCTAATTATAGAGTTCCAACGGAGCGGTTGTCAATTAGGTCAATATATGGCTTTCTTAACGATCACATAAAAAAGCTTGACACTGCCGCATGCGAGTGTTATAAATCTCGTGATAAGAAAACATGAAAAACACGATGATTGGTCTTGTGGTTTCCTTCGTGATCTGTAGTGTAGCATCAGCCGGAGGATTCGCGAAAGTTGCGGAGCCGGAGGAGATAGGATTTGCGGTGAGCGTAAAAGAAGTCGTCAGCGACCCGCATTATTTAGGCCACGAGGTGACCATAACCGGTTCCTTTAAAGGAGGATACAGCAAAATAGGGCCTCCTCCGGTCACAAAAAGCGACTTTATAGTTGAGGACCCGACAGGGCAGATATTCGTGACGGGATCTTTTCCGGCGGGATTCAGAAGGACGGATATAGGCAAGCCTATTACCGTGCGCGGCATGGTCAAGTCCGGTGTCCTAGATTATGCAGGCAGTAAAAGGGACATTGTTTACCTAAAGGCAGTAAAATATGGAAAGTAAGAAAAACTTGCTGTTCTCTGCATTCAGGCTGATAGCCGTTTTTTTCATCGCTGTGTATTTAAGTGGCTGTTCCCACGTAAACCCTTCGCCGTCTACGACGAAAGAGTGGACCATAATGCTGTTCGCCGCTGCCGACAACGACCTTGAAGAGCCCACTTTCAACAACGTGAACGAGCTGGAACTGACCGGATCAAGCGATAGAGTGAACATGGTAGCGCAGACGGACTGGTGGCACCACAGCGGGGATGCCGAATCGCTGGTTACGGGAGAAGGCATCGGGCGGTGGTACATCACCAAAGACACAGACATGGTGCATATCAAGTCGACCCTGGTGGGAACAGTCGAAGAGGCAAATACCGGTACGGCCGAGGCGATAAGGGATTTTGTAGTATGGGCTGTTGCAAATTATCCGGCATCAAAATACATGCTTATTGTCGGATCGCACGGCAGCGGCTGGAGAAAAGGCAGGGAAATAGAAAAAAAAGGCTTTGGTCAGGATTATACTACCGATCCTTCCAAAGCTTCGATAATGGACTTGGCTGACCTCAAAACAATCCTGCCGGCCATTTATAGCACACTGGGCAACAAGAAGCTGGATGTCTTCGGCATAGATGCCTGCTTGAACGGAATGGTGGACGTTGCCTACCTGTTAAAGGACTATGCGGACATTCTTATAGCCTCCGAGGATGTAATTCCGGGGGACGGCTACCCTTATACAGCATTCGCAGCGGAAATAGTCGCAACCCCCACAATGACGGCGCGTGAACTGGCATTGTTCATCGTCGCAAAATACTACGAGAAATATTACAACCAGAGGTCATCCACTCTTGCTGCTCTAGATCTTTCGAAGATAGATGCCCTTGCTGACAGCGTAAAAGCTCTGGCCGGTTCTTTTTCCGATCCGGCACAATATGAGGCGGTCAGGGACATAATAAACAGCGAAACATCGGGGGTTTATCTGGTCCAGAGATATTATGAAATACCTTTCAGGGACCTGTGGGACTTCTGCCACAAAATAATCGAGCAAAAAGGGTCGGATCCGGCATACGCTACCATCGCGGAAAAATGCGCTTCGGTAAAGACGGCGGTGGAACAGGCCGTGATCGACTCAAAGTACACATCTGGTGCGGACGATGCGTACTCAGTAGCGGGATCGCACGGGATATCGATCTATCTGCCTACTCCGCAGACCACTACATATGAGAGCGAATATAGCGGGGTCGACTTCTCGGTTTTCACGGGTTGGGGAAATTTCCTCCAGCAGTTCAATTAATTCAACTGTCCCCGCCGCAGGCGGAGTGTCACAAAAAAATATAGCCGCAAACATAGCCCCACGGGGAATCGAACCCCGATCGCCCCGACCTGTCGGGGTGTCCTAGCCGTTACAGAAAAAAACTAGCCGCAAACATAGCCCCACGGGGAATCGAACCCCGATCGTCAGCTTGAAAAGCTGATGTCCTAACCGTTAGACGATGGGGCCATGTTTGCGGCTGATTCCAGGAACCACGAGGTGTTTTTGAGGCTTTTTATATATGCCTCCCTTTTTACCGCTTGGATTCTGGAATCGAAAGTTTCAAAATACACCAATTTTACCGGTCTTCTGTTCTTAGTTGAATTTACGGATCCTCTATTGTGCGTTCTTACTCTTTCGACCAGATTACCAGTCTGTCCGACATAAAACTTACCGTCCTTTTCGCTTTTCAGTATGTATGTGCAATCTTTTTTCATTTTTTACTGTATCCGACTTTCTCCGATCGCCCCGACTTGTCGGGGTGTCCTAACCGTTACCTGCCCCGAGCCTGTCGAGGGGGACGATAGGGCCATGTTTGCGGGTCACAAAGCTAATTTTACCAAAAAAAAAGGAGGGGATAAAGCCCCTCCTTCTTATGCTCTTTTAAGAACGGATCAGAACCCTAAACCCACGTCGAACATGATCTGGTTGTTCTTGGTGTTGGCATTGTCTGTTATCATTGCGACATTTATCATATTGCCAAGAACTCCGGCGCCGTAAGTTGTCATGTCAACAGAAGAACCCGCAGGCCCTCCGCTTATCTTTCCGAGCCGGAGGTTGACAAGACCCATGGCTACAGGATATTCAAGGCCTATATGTGTTACGGAATAAGCCGGAGTGCCCATTGTGTTATCCGCGGATACATTGTCCAGGTCCAACGCCACTGTCAGCCCTACCACAGGGATCTTTGTGGCCGCACCGATAACAAAGGTTGTAGGTATCGGATAATCGGCCGCGGGAGCCGAAGTTTCTGACTCGCTTATAACATTCCCTGTCAGAGGGTCCACTGTTTTGGAAATGGTATTAGTATTGCCTCTCAGCGTAGCTCCTATATCTTTCAGCACTACTCCTACCGAAAGCGGGACCGTCGGTATGGCGTCAACCTTGGCCTGTGCACCCAGATCGAAACCAAAACCCGAACGGGCCGTTCCTATCGTCGTGCTCGATGCTCCGAGAACCGTGGCCGTTCCTGCTCCGGCAACTATATATTTTATGTTGGCCCCGGCGTTTATGCTGCCAAGATAGGGGGCAGAAAGGCCCCTGCTTATCGTGACAACGCCTTCGCCCATCATCATTGCTGTTGCGCTGCCGTTGACCGTGCCGGCGGATTTATTTAGATTCAAGCTGGTCAACGGAATGATGCTTATTCCTAATTTCCCTATGTTCAGCCCGAGGAACAGGTTCATGTTGCCGTTTATGTCCAGCGCGTTGGCGTAGTTGTCGAGAATGAACTTGGAGGGGTCTGATGCGCTGCTTAAGGTAGATATCAGCTTGTCCATACCGTTCGAAGCGGCTCCTCCTCCAAGTTTTACGGACATTTTTTGCCCTTTTGCCATTCCGGCCGGATTATAATATGCACCGACAAGATCTTCCGAGAGAGCGCATCCGGCGCCCCCCATTGCCGAGAACCTGGCTCCGACCCCGTAAGGAAGATATCCTGACGGCAAAGCCAGGGATGCCGAAGACAGCATGACCACCGCCAGTATCGACGAAACTATTTTTTTCATATACAAACCTCCTCTGTTTAATAGAAAAATTCTAACACAGCTCATGGTCAAGTCAAGTTATGCGATCAAATGTTTGTCTGTGCCAGAAGCTTCCTGTAAGCGTACGCCCAGGCAATGAATGTGGTCGGGATGGTGACGACCAAACCGATGCCCAGGCATAAAACTCCCGCTATATTTATCAGTATAGACAAAAGCCCCAGTCCGAAAAGTTTCCATTTTGCGCCGTTGGTCAATTTTGAACTCTGCTGCAGAGAAACGATCGCCCCGGAACCTTTGTCGACCACAAGATAACCGTAAAGTCCGAACTGTAAGGAGATTATTATTCCCGGGATAACTAGAAGCATATAACCTATGCCCGACATAAGGCCGTAAAGGAGAGAAGCCCCGAAATAACTCCAGAAAAGCCGGTAGGAGGAAAAAAGGTCCGAATATTCCGGTTTTTGTCCGTCCACAAGCTTCAGCGTTACTTTTAACACTCCCATACCTACTATTACGCTGGCTGCGTAGAATGCAAGAAGAAAGAGGAACGACAGGAAGGATCCTCCGGACGTGAGCAGTCCTTGAGCAATGTTGATGGCGAAGACTATCAAAAAAGTTACAACAAAGAACCATAGATTGTCTTTCGTTGAACTCCAGCCGAATGATATCGCTTCAGACAGGTTCAGTTCTTTTTCGGGCATAAAAAGCTCCTTTCGGGAAATTTCACGAATTGTATCACAGGGAACAAGCGAATGCAAAGAAGTCTTCAGGGCCGGTCTTTTTATCTGTAGTTAACGAATTGCAGCTCTATAGGAAGGTTCGCTTTGCGCAGAGTTTGGATAACCATTTGTAAGTCGTCTTTGTTTTTTCCGGAGACCCTTACTTGATCGGCTTGTATCTGTGCCTGGACCTTGAGTTTTGTGTCTTTTATGATCTTGACTATATCTTTTGCCTTTTCCTGCTCTATGCCGTTCTTCATTTTTATTACCTGTTTTACGGTGCCTCCCAGAGCAGGCTCTATCTTGCCAAAATCGAAGAATTTAAGGGATACTCCTCTTTTTATCAGTTTGTTCTGGAAGATATCTGTAACGTTCTTGAGCTTGAACTCGTCTTCCGATACCGCGACAAGATCCCCGCCTTCCATCTTTATCTCGCTGATACTGCCTTTAAAGTCGAACCTCTGTCTTATTTCGGCCATTGTCTGATGCAGCGCGTTGTCGAGCTCGGGCATATTTATCTTTGAAACTATATCAAATGAGGCGTCTTTTGCCATAGGGAAATTATAGCACAACCCCCTCTCTTTCTCCCCCTTGACAATGGGGAGATATCGCGAAGCGACAGAAGGGGTTATTTTGCTATAATATACATATATATGCCAACAATCGTCCAAAAATACGGCGGCACGTCGGTCGGTTCAGTGGAACGGATAAAGAATGTCGCCAAAAGGATAATAAATACAAAGAAGGCCGGAAATCATGTGGTGGTCATAGTTTCCGCTATGGGACATACTACCGATGAGCTGGTCTCCCTCCTCGGACAAATAACAAAAACCCCGAGTCCCAGGGAATATGACATGCTCCTTTCCACAGGGGAACAGGTTTCTGCCGCTTTGCTTGCTTCCGCGATAATAGAAATGGGGTATGATTCCATCTCTCTTACCGGGGGACAGGCCGGGGTGATCACCGAGGATATACCTTCAAAAGCAAGGATAAAGGACGTAAAATTCGACCGCCTTAAAAAAGAGCTTGCCAAAGACAGGATAGTGATCGTGACCGGTTTTCAAGGAATAGACAGCAAAGGCGATATAACTACTATCGGCAGGGGGGGCTCCGATACTTCGGCGGTGGTCATAGCCGCAGCGCTCAAAGCCGACGTCTGCGAAATATATACTGATGTTGACGGCATATATACTACCGATCCGAGGGTTGTTCCGGAAGCCCGTAAGTTGGACAGGATATCCCACGAGGAAATGCTGGAAATGGCTTCCGTGGGGGCCGGCGTCATGCATCCCCGGTCCATAGAATGCGGCAAGATACACGGGATGGATATACACGTGCGTTCCAGCATGAACAACAATCCGGGGACGCTGATCACTTCTATAAAAGACAAAAAAGGGAGAGAAAAAATGGAAAAGAGCGGATTAGTGACCGGGGTGGCTTTTGACAACAACGTGGCTAAAATAGGCGTTCTTCAGGTCCCGGACAAGCCGGGCATCGCTTCAACTATATTCAATGCTTTGGCAAAAGAAAAAATAAGCGTGGATATGATAGTGCAAAGCATCCACGGAGGCAATGTTGCGGATATGGCCTTTACTGTTTCCCGCTCGGAGATCAAAAAAGCGAAAGATATAGTGGAAGCCTTGGCAAAGAAAATGGGAGCGGCCGGAGTGGTATCGGACAGCAACGTGTCAAAGATCTCACTTATAGGCGTGGGTATGGTAGGAGCTCCGGGCGTCGCCGCGAAGATGTTCGATACACTTGCGGAGAACAATATAAACATACATATGATAAGCACTTCAGAGATACGCATATCCTGTGTGGTCGATGAGAAGCTCGCGAAAAAAGCCGTTCAGGTGCTTCATGCGGCTTTTAATCTGGGGTGACTGTGTTATAATCCCTTTGTCAGCCGCGTTCAATTGCGGCAAAAACCCGTTCACGGAGGTGTTTTTGGTTCCGGAACGATCTCAAGCGGTTCTCGCCCGATAATATAATCCCGACAAAACCAGGTGCCTATGGAAAAGAAGAAAAAAAGTTTCTATACTTTTATACTTGTTCCGCATTCTCCGGAACAAAGGACATTCGTTCTGAAAGTCCCCCGCAATATCGCCAGGATATTTGCTGCGACCCTAGTTACAGCCTCTTTTGTTGCGATATCTTTCTTTGTTTATTCTTCTTACATGGCAAGAAAAGTGGTCTCTTACGAGCACATAAAGTCTAAGATGATGGTGCAGGATATGGAGATCAAAAAATTCGACGATCAAACAAAGCTTCTCAGCAAAGAGCTCGAAAGTCTGAACGAGAAAGAAGACCAGATACGCAAAATGCTCGGTCTTAAAAGCAATGTTCAGGACATGCGTTTGTCTTCCGGGAATAAAAAAAAAGATGACGCCGATCTTAAAGACAAATTGGAACGCATCAATACGGATATAAAGGAAAAACGCAACAGCTTGGACCGTTTGATGGCTTTTGCGACGGAATTCCGAAAAAGATTTTCCAGCATACCTTCCATATGGCCTGTTTATGGGCAGGTCATTTCAGCTTTCGGTTACAGGATATTCCCCTGGAGGGGTTTTCATAGCGGGATAGATATAACCGCTAACTACGGTACTCCCATAAGGTCTGCTGCTGACGGGGTGGTGGAGTTTGCCGGTTGGAAGACAGGCTACGGCAAAACCGTAATAATCAACCATGGCTTCGGTTATAAAACTTTATACGGTCACGCCAGCGGTTTTGCGGTTCCGGTGGGGAGCAGAGTTAAAAAAGGGCAGTTGGTGGCTTATGTAGGAGCTACGGGTTATGCTACCGGCCCGCACCTTCATTATGAAGTCATTAAGAACGACAATAAGATCAATCCCGCGGGATATCTTGAGCTGAACCTTGCCGGAAGCATAGAAAAAAGGAGGCTGTAATAAATGGGAATGATGGATTTTTCAAAGGTATCTTCATCTCAGCAGGGGTCCATAGGGACAATAATAGGAGCCGAAGCAAAAGTCGCCGGACGTATCGAAACAAAAGGCGCCTGCAGGATAGACGGCTACCTTGAAGGCAGCATCACATCTGAATGCGAGGTTTGTGTTGCGGAAAAAGCCTCTGTAAAAGGGGATGTTTTCGGCAAAAGCGTTGTGGTTGCCGGCGAGGTCATCGGGGATGTCTCGTCCGTGGAATCCGTTGAAATAAAAAAAGGCGGAAAAGTTGCCGGTAACATAGCCGGAACGCGCCTTATCGTTGACGAAGGCGCTTCCTACAAAGGGCGCGTAACAATGGGAGATGCCAGGCACAATGCTGAAGAAGGATCCTCGGACCTTTCGGAAAAGGTCAAAGAGATCATCGGCATCCAATAAAATGGGGACCTTATATGTTTGCGCCACTCCCATAGGGAATCTCTCCGATGTTTCGCAGCGGCTTGTTGATACCTTAAAAAGCGCGGATCTCATAGCCGCGGAAGATACGCGCCAGACGAAAAAACTTCTTGAAAGATTTGCGATTTCCGCAAAAACCGTATCCTATCATGAGCACAATATAAAACAAAAGACCGGATCTCTGGTCCTTGAACTTTTGTCGGGCAAGAACATAGCATTGGTATCCGATGCCGGAATGCCGGGCATATCAGATCCCGGGGAAGAGCTTATAAAAGAAGCCGTTTCAAAAGGCATCAAGATAGTTCCCGTGCCTGGGCCGAGCGCCGTAATAACGGCACTAGCCGTTTCAGGGCTTTCGACCGACAGGTTCGTTTTTGAGGGGTTCCTTCCGAGAGAAGGCAAACAGAGAAGACGGATCCTCAGAAAGATATCGGAAGAAGAGCGGACAATGATATTCTATGAATCTCCTCACAGATTATTAAAATCCCTTAAGGATATCCTGGAAATATTCGGCGACAGAAAGATCTGTGTTGCAAGGGAGATCTCAAAGATACACGAGGAATTTTTTAGGGGAACTGTTTCCGAGGCAATATCCAGGTTCGGAACCGAGGTCTTGGGCGAGATCACGCTCGTGATAGAGGGGAATCGCGGATCAAGTTGACATTTTTTTGTTCAAGCTGGTATAATCCACTTCACGTACAGGAAAAGGGAATCCGGTCACAATCCGGAACGCTCCCGGCGCTGTAGACGGTGACGAACCCGCAATATGTCACTCTTCAAAAAAGAGGAAGACGCGGGGGAGGAAGACCCGTAAGTCAGAAAACCTTGCCTGTATAGTATACACTCTCATCCTCGCGGAATGGGAAAAAGGAGTGGTTTATGAGAAGGATCGTCTGCCTGTTTTTGCTTCTTTGTGTTCCCTCGGTCTTGTTTGCTTCGGATATCCCGGTCTTTTTCAGTGAAGAGATAGTTGTCACAGATCGGAAGAG
>CALFCX010000032.1 GCA_937950635.1 uncultured bacterium | reverse complement strand
TAACGACCCTTTTCTTGCCAAGTATCTCTATGCTCCTGGCATTTGAATCCCTTCTTATATATCCCTTTTCCTCAAGGGTTTTTAAATGGCTGTGTATCGCCTTTGTGGACTTTATTTTGAACTGCGAACAGATCTCCCTTATCGACGGGGCAAAGCCTTTTTCTTCCATAAAACCGCTCACATAATCAAAGATTTTTTTCTGCCGGTCCGTTAATTGTTCCATGGCGGGGATCCTCCTTTTTATACGGCCTGTAAGGACCCATTTAACACCTTGTGGGCCTTAATGGGCCTTTTTTCTGAAAACCATTGTAGTAAACATTTGTTTACTTATCAAGCCCCGTATTTCTCTATGCAAGTTTTTTGTCTTAAACAACGATATAAATCTAGAGAAATAGCATGAAACCCGAAAAAAAAGCATATTTAAAGTGGATAATAACGGAATTGAACGAAGGATTGCAGCTCAATCCTTTCAGCAGGAACATATATTCCTCTATATCTTTCGAAGAGATATTGCCGGACGATACCGGCGGCATAAAGCAGTCCGACAGGCTCATGGTGGCTGCCGAGATATACCGATGGGTGATGGGAGGAAAATGGAGAATACTGGACCTTGAGCATTTGATAAAGGATCAGGCTCCCACCAGGGAATTCGACCATAAGGATATAAAGGAGAACATCAAGGACCTTATAGATGAACAGGAAGTAAAAGGCCCGGATGCCGTTAAGATGTGCCTGATTCTCACGGGTATAAAACCCGAAATAATAAACAACGTCAAATATACCGTTCAAAAACGCTATTTCTATACCGGGAATTCGAGCAAATTGTGGTCCTCGATAGGCTATTACGACATGAAGGATAAAAGCATCCACGTAAGCACCGGAGGAAAGAGGAACGACCAAAAGGCGGTATTCCCTCTTGAAGATATAATGGAGACCGCCGCTCATGAGTTAGGCCATCATATATATATATCGATGGTTTCCAGGCGTTTTAAGACCGTTCCCGGGACCATAGGAAAGATCAGGGCTTTGCTTAAAGGAGTAAGGACCTCCAATAACAAGACCGAACACAAACAATGGATTTCTTTCTACCGTAAAGATTATGAGAACGACTGGGAAAAGAACAAGGCTTTACAGATAATACCCAAAGAGGTCTATATCAGGTACGGGATCGAGAACGAGCTTTTCGCCCAGGCCATAAGCGGGAAAACCACCATATCCAAGTCAAAAAGGAAACAGTTGATAACCCTTATCAATCAATCCTGCCAAGTGTAATGCCCCTTTCAATGACCTGACAGCATAACATCAACACAATAATCATGAAATTTCCGGTATTTTTTGTCGAGAAACTAATGTAGTTTTATTCAATAAAAAAGGAGAAATGCTTTGATCAATTTAAGAACAGCTCCGGGAATGGTATCTGCCGGTTTAAGAATGATTAACATATATGTCCCAAGGAGAGTTGTAAATAGTGACGGAATGACGGTAAGGTTAAGGGATCTGGCCCACGTCCGCGAAGGCGTCTGCACTATGG
>CALFCX010000031.1 GCA_937950635.1 uncultured bacterium | reverse complement strand
TCAACAAGTATCATATCCGGCATTGATGAAAGTTTTGACACGGCAATGGCCATTGCCCGGAAAGTGGCCTGAAGTATGTTGATGCGATCTATATCGGATTCTCCGCAAATACCTATCCCGACACAGGTTGCTTTCTTCATTATGCTATTAAAGACCTGTTCTCGTTTGGACGGGGAAAGTTTTTTTGAATCATCCAGCCCGTTTATCTTTGCATCTTCGGGAAGCATCACGGCTGCGGCAAAAACAGGTCCCGCGAGAGGCCCCCTGCCGGCTTCGTCTACCCCGGCAATGTCGGAAAAGCCCTGTTTTCGGAGAGTTCTTTCTATTGAAGAGGTCTGCACCTAGTTTTTTGAAACAATCCCGAACTTAGTGACCGGCCAGATCCTTAAGAACGCCGAGCCCATTATATTTTCCTTCGGAACAAAGCCCCAATAACGGCTGTCGGCGCTGTCAGGCCTGTTATCCCCCATGACAAAATAGCTGTTTGACGGGACTTTTATCTTTTTCATGTTGAAATTGTCTCTGAACATACTGTGCGTTTCTTCCAGCGGCTGATTATCGATATAGATGATCCCGTCCTTTATTTCAAGCTCTTCATTGGGAAGTCCTATCACCCTCTTTATGAAATCTCTCCTTATCCCGACCGGGTCCTTCGGATATTTGAAAACGATCACCTCGAACCTTGCCGGGGACCTCCATCCGATAATATGCCTTGCCGAACTTAACGGAAAATTGGTGTTATATAAAGGGTTCGGTATATTAAAGAGGAATACGGGGCTGTCGTTCATATCATAGAGAGGATTCGGTATCCCAAAAGATATGCGCTCAACTATAAGTCGGTCATTTATGTCAAAAGAAGGCTGCATGGACGCGGACGGTATCCAGAAGACCTGAAAAAGAAAAGCTCTCACCACCAAAGCGATCAAAAGCGCGACCACAACGGTCTCTACGGTATCCTTGAAAAAAATATAGAACTTTTTCATTAAGAGTTATTACGCGGCCGCTTGTTGATCGGAAGTATTTTGCACTTCCTTGTCCTGTATCTTTGTGGCGCGGCTGCCGATCCTGTCGCGCAGATAATAGAGCTTGGCGCGTCTTACTTTGCCCTGCTTCACTATCTTTATCCTGTCGACTTTGGGAGAATGAACAGGAAATATCCTCTCGACCCCTACTCCCTGGACCACTTTCCTTACGGTAAAGGTCTCTCTGGCCCCGCTGCCTTTTTTTGCTATGACTACCCCTTCAAAACCCTGAAGACGTTCTTTGTCGCCTTCTATTATCTTGGCATAAACCCTGACGGTATCTCCGACCTTAAAATCCTGATATTTTTCCTTCAAATTCGCCTTTTCTATATCGCTAATAACGGACGACATTGCACAAATTCTCCCTCTGTTTTTTATATCTGTATTATAGCATACCAATCGTCAGGGATTTAGAGCTATATCGCCTATCATCCCCTTATCTTCCTCGCTCAACTCGAGCTTAGCCATAAGATCCGGACGCCTGAAAAGAGTCCTTCTTAATTGCTCTTTTCTGCGCCATTTTCTTATTTCTTCATGGTTGCCGCTTAAAAGCACATCCGGGACTTTGCCAAACTCCGATTGGGCAGGTCTTGTATAATGCGGAAAGTCCAATAATCCGTCGGAAAAAGAATCATTTTCCACCGAATCGAGCTCTTTTACCACACCGGGAATATAACGGCTGACTGCTTCCACCAGGACCGCCGCGGGCAATTCCCCTCCGGAAAGCACAT
>CALFCX010000030.1 GCA_937950635.1 uncultured bacterium | reverse complement strand
AAAAGCCATGCCGTATTTTTCTTTAAGTACCTGGTAAGGCCCTTCGTTCAGCACTTCTCCGTCCTTGACCTTGCTCTTTATATCGTCAGAAACCTCAGTGACAATATAGGAATCGTAATAAATGACCTTATCAAGCTCGCTGTTCGGGATATCAAGCAAAAGGCTTATGTATCCGGGAATGCTGCGAAGGAACCATATATGGGCGACAGGAACACAAAGCCTTATATGCCCCATTCTCTCGCGTCTTACCCTGGCGGTGGTCACTTCAACTCCGCAACGTTCGCATATTATTCCCCTATACCTAACGCGCCTATACCTCCCGCAGTGGCATTCCCAATCCTTCACCGGACCGAATATCTTTTCGCAGAAGAGCCCTTTTCTTTCAGGCTTAAAAGTCCTGTAGTTTATGGTCTCGGGTTTCTCAACTTCGCCGTGAGACCACGAAAGTATCCGTTCGGTAGATACGAGACCTATCTTAAGATAGTCGAACCACGCAGATATTTCCTTTGACATTTTTTCCCGCATCTTGTTTATTTCTCCTCATCCAAAGAAGTTCTTGAGAAAAAGCTACGGCTCCTCGCTTTTGGACCGGAAGTCTTTGACTCCTCGTCCAGGCTTACTTCTTTGCCGTCCTTGGATATAAGCTTTAGGTCTAAAGCAAGGCTGCGCAATTCCTTTACCAGAACTTTGAAGGATTCCGGGGTGCCCGGTTTTGACATAGGTTTGCCTTTAATGATCGACTCGTAGACTTTCGCCCTGCCGCCGACATCGTCTGATTTTATGGTCAAAAGCTCCTGAAGACAGTGGGCCGCTCCAAAAGCTTCCAGAGCCCAAACTTCCATTTCCCCAAGCCTTTGTCCGCCGAACTGGGCCTTTCCGCCCAGAGGCTGCTGGGTTATAAGCGAATACGGGCCCGTTGACCTGGCGTGCATTTTGTCATCAACAAGGTGTATGAGTTTTAGTATGTACATGCACCCGCAGACCACTTTTCTGTCGAACGGCTTCCCTGTCCTGCCGTCACGGAGATCCACTTTACCGTCCTTTGAAAGCCAATGCAATCCGGACGATCTTGCCGCTTCTTCAAGCTCTTTTTCTACAAGATGGATGGACGCGTCTTCTTCTATGGATTCGTCAAAAGACGGGACTTCATAGGATTTACCCAGAACCCTCGCGGCTTCCCCCAAAAGAAGTTCAAATATCTGCCCCACGTTCATCCTTGAAGGAACGCCCAAGGGATTGAGGACTATATCAAGAGGAGTCCCGTCCGGAAGATACGGCATATCTTCCACCGGAAGTATCCTGGACACAACACCTTTGTTCCCGTGCCGGCCAGCCATTTTATCGCCGACAGAGACTTTCCTCATCTGCGCAACATAGACCCTTATGATCTCATGCACTCCGGGAGGAAGTTCGTCGCCCTCTTCCCTGGAAAATGTCCTGACAGCAATAACTTTGCCGCTTTCACCCGGAGGGACCCTGAGAGAAGTATCTCTCATATCCCTGGCTTTATCTCCGAATATAGCTCTAAGAAGTTTCTCTTCCGCGGGAAGTTCAGTTTCGCCTTTTGGCGTCACTTTACCCACAAGGATATCGCCGGGTTTTACTTCGGCCCCTACCCTTATGACCCCGCGCTCATCCAAACTTTTTAAAGCATCTTCGCTTACGTTAGGGATCTCTCTAGTTATCTCTTCTCTGCCAAGCTTGGTCGTCCTTATATCCACCTCGAACCTTTCGATATGGACCGAAGAGAAAATATCGTCCATTACCAACCGCTCAGATATAAGGATAGAATCCTCAAAATTATATCCTTCCCAAGGCATGAACCCTACAAGAACGTTCTTGCCCATGGCTATCTCGCCGTCACTGGTGGTTGATCCGTCAGCGATAACTTCGCCTTTTTTTACCTTATCCCCGACATTGACGATAGGCCTTTGATGAAGGCATGTGTTCTGGTTGCTTCTTTGGAACTTCACCAGCTTGTAAACATCCGGCTTGGAAGAATCGGTCTTTATTACTATTTCAGTCGCAGTAACCTTTGATACAACGCCGGAATTCCTGGCCACCAGAGGGACTTTGGAATCCATTGCGGCTTTTCTTTCGAGGCCTGTCCCGACAAAAGGAGCTTCCGGACATATCAACGGAACAGCCTGCCTTTGCATGTTGGAACCCATGAGCGCTCTGTTGGCATCATCATGCTCAAGGAACGGTATAAGAGCCGTGGTGATACTGAACACCTGAGCCGGATGCACGCCGACAAACTCCACGTCTTCCGCAGGCGACATGATAAACTCTCTTTTATAACGCACGGGGACCAGTATATCGGAAATCCTGCTGCTCTTATCTATTCTCAGATCACACGGTCCTATCTTATGAAGATCTTCCTTATCGGCTGTCATATATTCGACTTTGTCGGTTATCTTTCCGTTGGTCACTTTGAAATACGGGGTTTCTATAAAGCCGTACTTGTTAACTTTGGCATAAGTGGCAAGAGACGCTATTATACCGGCGTTAGGACCTTCCGGGGTTTCAATAGGACAAACCCTTCCATAGTGAGAAGGATGTATGTCTCTGACCTCAAAACCCGCTCTTTCCCTGGTCAAACCTCCCGGACCGAGAGCGCTAAGCCTTCTCTTATGAGTAAGCTCTGATAAAGGATTGGTCTGGTCCATGAACTGGGAAAGCTGGCTCGACCCGAAGAATTCCCTCAGGACTGCGACTATGGGCCTTATATTGATAAGCTGCTGAGGCCCGACCTTTTCTCCGCTCTTTATCACCATCTGTTCTCTTATAAGCCTTTCGACCCTCAAGAGCCCTACTCGGAACTGTCTTTGAAGAAGCTCTCCGACAGCCCTGACTCTTCTGTTGCCAAGATGGTCTATATCGTCGGAAAGACCTTCACCGCGGTTTAACTTGACAAGATAGCGTACGCTACCGAGAACATCCTCCTTGGTCAGGACCCTCTTGCTTTCAGGCACGCTGATGCCAAGCTTTACGTTCATCTTATGGCGGCCTACACGCCCGAGATCATATCTTTTGCTGTTGAAGAACAAGTTGTTAAGATATACCTCTGCGCCTTCTTTGGTCACAGGATCTCCCGGACGGAGCTTTCTGTAAAGTTCAAGCAAAGCCTCTTCCTTGGATTTGACAGGGGCTTCCTTTAGAGTCTTTCTTTTGAGCTCATTATCCGCCAATACCTCGTTTATCTCTTTTTCACTGCAGCCGATCGCCGATAAGAATTTGGTCACTGCTATTTTTTTCGTGCGGTTTATCCTGGCAAAAACGACTCCTGCAGAATCAACCTCGAATTCAAGCCATGACCCCCTATCGGGAACAACGGTGGCATAAAACAACGGTTTGGATGTTTTTTCCTGGACTTTAACTTCCCTGAAATACACCCCGGATGATCTTACAAGCTGGCTTACAACGACCCTTTCAGCTCCGTTTATTATAAAAGTACCCCTCTCTGTCATAAGAGGAAGATCCCCGATGAAAACTTCCTGAACCTTTATCTCTCCGGTCTCGGTATCAACAAGTTTAGCGGTAACATTTATAGGAGCCTGATAGGTGACCTCTTTTATGAGGCATTCGTCGGCCTCATATTTAGGGTCTTCAAGTTTATAAGCGCCTGTAAACTCGAGTTCATACTTGCCTCCATAACCTTTTATGGGGGAAATAGCCTTCAATTCCTCCTTAAGCCCCTCTTTAAGGAACCAGCTGAAAGAATCCTTCTGCATTTCCAAAAGGTCAGGAGCCTCGAGTTCCGGTCTGCTCAAACCGTAAGGGTTAACCCTTTTATTTAATCTCAACTGTGCCACCTTGTTCCTCTAATTTTTTCTTAATATCCTCGGCCTCGGACTTCTTTATCTTGGATTTAACCGGTTTCGGCACGGAATCAACCAGGTCTTTCGCTTCTTTCAACGCCAGACCGGTTATTTCCCTGACCACTTTCAGCACCTGGATCTTTTTATCTCCGGCCGAGGTCAAAATGACATCAACCTCATCTTTCACCTCTTCAGCCGGGGCGCCGGCCGCTGCTCCGGCTGCCGCTACCGCGACAGGAGCCGCTGCCACAACACCGAACTTATCCTCCAGGGACTTCACCAGATCGGCCAATTCGAGCACCGTCAAACTTTCTATGGACCCCATTATCTCAGCTATCTTCGACATTTCTTACTGCACCCCCTTCTTTTTTGAAATTTCGTTCAATGCGTAAACAAGTTTCCTGATAGGACCCTGCAATACGTTCACAAGAGAGACCAAAGGAGACTTTATTCCTCCGACGGCTTTTGCTATCAACACTTCTTTTGCAGGAAGCATGGCCAGCTTCTTTATCTCTTCAGGCTCCATGAAACGGCCGTCCATTATCGCGCCTTTTACTGCCGGCTTTTCGTTCTCTTTGGCAAAAGTAACCACTATCTTCGCCGGAGCGACAACATCCCCATAACCGAATATTATGGATGATGGCCCATTCAGTACCGCCTTCATCTTCTCTTGGTCCTCTTGGGACATCGCACGGAGAGCAAGAGTGTTCTTTACAACATTGTATTGGGCATTGACATCAAAGAGCTTGTCCCTGAGAAGGGTTATCTGTGCTACGGAAAGACCCTGATGGTCAGTGAGGATCATTATGTTGCTCTTATCCCTCTTCTCCTTTATGGATTGTATCGCCGTCGTCTTCTCTTTTTTATAAGTTCTTTCCGCCATTTTAAAACTCCAAATTCTATTTCAAGATCTTGGAAACGTTCAGTCCTATGCCCGGCCCCATTGTCGCCGAGACAGTAGCTGTCTTTATAAGGTTGCCTTTCAATCCGTGCGGCTTCAGCTTGTTCACCGCTTCCAAAGCGCTGACTATGTTCTTTTCTATATCTGACTCGGAGAAAGATACCTTACCTACGCCTATATGCACGTTGGAGGTCTTGTCCTGCTTGAACTCAACCTTTCCGGCCTTGAACTCTTTCACTGCTTTGGCGACATCCGTGATCACCGTACCGGATTTTGGGTTCGGCATAAGCCCTTTGGTCCCCAATATCTTTCCCAGCTTACCTACCGAAGGCATCATATCCGGCGTAGCCAGTGCAAGATCGAAATCCAGCCAGCCCCCGGAGATCTTTTGTATGATATCGTCACTCCCGACATAATCAGCTCCTGCTGCGGTTGCCTCGCTGGCTTTTTCCCCTTTTGCAAATACAAGCAGCTTTATCTTTTTACCTGTTCCCGCAGGCAAAGAAACCGTTCCTCTGACGTTTTGATCGCTTTTTTTCGGGTCGGTGGTCAGATGCAAGGCCAGATCGATAGTTTCATCGAACTTGGCAAAACTTGTCCCTTTTAGAAGCTTTGCAGCCTCAGAAGCGGTATATTTCACGGAATTATCCACTAGTTTGGCTTTATCGGTATATTTCTTATTAGTCGTCATCCCTTTATCTCAACCCCCATGTTCCTTGCCGTTCCGGCTATTATGTTGCAGGCCGCATTTATATCTCTGGCGTTCAGATCCGGAAGTTTTTCTTTAGCGATAGATTCAAGCTGGGCCCTGGTAATGCTGCCGACCTTGGTTTTATTGGGCTCACTGG
>CALFCX010000029.1 GCA_937950635.1 uncultured bacterium | reverse complement strand
AGTTGATATCGGATAAGAACAGTTGTGAGCCCCTTTCAAGGCTTTGCGGAAGTTGCGCAAAAAGCCCAGCCTGCCGGTATGGTTCAGAACGCAGATATCAAACAGTCCGTCATTCACGCTTGCCTTCGGTGCCATTCTATAGCCTCCGGCGAAATAATTGCCGTTGGCTATCTTTGTGATAAGAGCTTTTGAATGCAACTCGATATCGCCCATTTTTATCAGGAGTTTCGGCGGCTTGAAGTCCCAGAGTTTTCTGAAGAGCTTCAGCAAGTAGGAGTTTTTTTTACCGATAATAAATATCGGGTGGGGGACAAAGCTTTTTTCTTCGGCGGCCAGTCCTATGCTTATGCCGTTCAAAAAATACCGCCCGTTGAAGTTCCCGGTGTCTACCAGAGCCTCCCTGCCGTAAAGGGCTGTTTCTATCGCGCCTGCCACATCCGAAGGGTCCAGTCCGAGCGACATTGAAAAATTATTATGGTGTCCTGCCGGTATCACGGCGAGAACGGTTTTTGATCCGGCTATGCCATTGGCGATCTCGTTCATCGTGCCGTCGCCTCCGACACCGATTATCAGCTCAAATCCGTCTTCAACGGCCTTTTTTGAAAGAGAGGTCGCACCTCCGGGTTTATATGTCAGGTCCAGGCTGTACTGAATACCCCGGTCGCAAAGCAGCTGTTCCGCTTTCAATCCGACTTCCTTACCTTTTCCGCTTCCAGCGCGCGGGTTAACTATGAGTTTTATATTCATCCGAGGGAATTATAGCATTTTATTTGGATGAAGCCGCCCACCACCAGGTCAGGGCGACTATTATTATGGCAAGTACTACCCACCAGATCCAACCCATTGTCATTCACCTCCATGGAAAAGGCTTGGGATAATGATAACATCGGAAGAGGATTTGTCAACGGAAAAAGGCTCATTGGAAAAAGGCCAAAGAGGGCCAAAATGGTAATGGAGGAAGCCAAATATTTCCTCCATTATCTCTTTAGCCTTTTTCAGTTTCCCATTACCTTTTTCCTCTGTTCCCTATTCGGCCTTCTTTGGCCTTCTTTTACCTTGCTATTCTGTGAGGTTGAATCTTCTTCCTCAAGGTACTATCATATTAATGTGATGTATTTATACGACGGGCCTCTGACCTGTAAGCCGGCTGCTTCCGGCAGTTTTTTGACCCCTTCGGATTGGATCGATCCTTTAAGGAGACCCAGAGGCGTTGAACTAAAGAACGGCATTTATTATCTTTTGGATGCCACACCGGCAAAGAATGTCATATTGGTATCTTCCAAGGACGCTCTCCACCTGAAAGAACTTGCTTTTTTCCTGATATGGCGTTATCAGAAAACTTATACAAGAGAGGCTTTCGAAAGGCTTCATGGTCCCATGTTCCAGGGGTTCCAGGATTATATTGACAGAAAAAGAGCCTCTCTTGAAGGTATCCCCGGAATATTCAACGGTATTCCCTTCGGCGATAAGCAGTACAAATTCAAACAGACCTGCTACGTGAATCAGAGCGTTCCTTTTCAGATGAAAGGGGCCAATGTCGTTGTAGGGCTTGCCGTGGACAGGGTCATGGGTCCTTCCGGAAATGTGATAAAGAACCCGAAAGATATGGAGAATGCCTACAAGGAGCTCAAGACCATCTTTAACCAGGAGATAGATTATATGGCCCAGAACCCCGCCTTTCAGCAGCCGCAGCAACCGCAACCCCAAAGCATTGTAGTGCCGAAGCTCTAGCGCTTGCTCCACACGTCATATAATATGGTATAATATCTATGATTATGTGAATGTTGGAGCAATAAATGACTGTCAATAAAAACTGCATAATCCGCCTCTCTAAGTACAAGAATGCTTTGGCAAAGCTCAAAGCCCTCGGTTTTGTTAAGGTCTTTTCCGATAATCTGGCCGACGCCGCAGGCGTGGCATCTTCTCTTGTAAGGAAAGATTTTTCCATTTTCGGTATCACAGGCAACAAAAAGGGCGGATATCTCATAGACGAACTTATTGAGAACATCAGCGATATCCTGGGGAAGAACGATATACAAAAAGTTGTAATAGCCGGTGCCGGTAATATAGGCTCCGCGCTCATGAAATATGCCGGTTTTGAGAGAGAAGGCCTTAAAGTAACTGCCGTGTTCGATAACGATCCTTCAAAAGTCGAGGCGAAGAATCCTGTTCCGATACTTCCGGTGGCTTCGATGAAGGACTATATAAAACAGAACAAGATCAGGATCGGCATAATATGCGTTCCCGATCACGCGGCCGGAGAGATATTCGAGCTCATGGTCTTGTCAGGCATAAAAGGAGTGCTCAATTTTGCGCCTGTCAGCTTGAAACCGCTGGATGATGTGATCGTTGAGAACGTGAATCTGGTTGGAGAGCTTGAGAGCCTGATATATTTTGTCAACGCTTCAAAGAAGATGAAAAAATAACAGAAAGGATGCGGGCCATGGAAACTCTGCCTAAAGCAAGGACGGACGAAATAATAAAAAAATACGGATCGCTGCCGGGCAGCCTTTTGAGCATTCTGGAAGAGATACAGATCTCCACAAAAGGGAAATTCCTTCCGGAAGAAGCGCTTGTCAGGGTGGGAGAGAGAACGGGCATCCCTCTTTCGCGTATTTACAGCGTGGCCACCTTTTATTCTTTCTTCAATCTCGTGCCGCAGGGGAAACATACCATAGTCGTCTGCAGGGGTACCGCCTGCCATACAAGAAAATCCAACGAGCTTTTCAACTATCTTAAAGACAACCTTGATTTCTCGCATATAAAGAGCTCCGGCAGCGAAAAAGCGCTGATGACGACAAGCGACGGCGAGTTCACCATAAGAACAGTCGCCTGTTTCGGTCAATGTGCTTTGGCTCCGGTGGTCGAGGTGGACGGAGTGATATACGGCCATATGACGGTGGAAAAACTAAAAAAGCTCCTTAAAAAAATATCTAAGGAGAAGGCGAAAAAATGAGGATAAAAGACATGAAAGACCTGGAAAAAGCAAAACAGTCGGGCTTGAAAAAGATACTTCCGGGAAAACCTCGGATAACTGTCGGAATGGATACATGCGGCATAGGTAACGGAGCCGAAGATATACTTGCGCAGCTTAAAAAAGCCGCAAAGAGCGCCAAGGCGGATATCTTTATCGAAAAGACCGGGTGTTTCGGTTTTTGCGCCGCGGAGCCGCTTGTAAACGTTCATATGCCGGGGCTTCCTTTGGTCATGCTCAAAGAAGTAAAGGCTAAAGATGCCGGAAAGATCGTCAAAGCCGTCAAAACAAAAGACTTTTCCAGACTGAACGTGCTTTGCAAGATAAGTTCATGGGACCATATCACCGGCAAAATTGAATTCGGCAAAGGATTTGACAGTATCCCGGAATGGGATGAGATCGAGTTCTTTAAGGGCCAGAAAAAGATAGTTCTTCGGGACAGCGGATTGATAAATCCGGAGGATATAGAAGAATACATAGGCATCGGAGGATATGGCCCTTTGTGGAAGGTGCTTTCCAAAATGTCCGCCGAAAGCGTGATCGAAGAGGTGAAACAGTCCAAGTTGCGCGGACGCGGAGGAGCCGGATTCCCAACGGCGGTAAAATGGTCTCTCATGCGCCAGGAAAAGTCGGATGACAAATATGTGGTATGTAACGCCGACGAAGGCGATCCCGGCGCTTACATGAACAGGAACGAGATCGAAAGCGATCCTCATATGCTGATAGAAGGCATGATGATAGCCGCTTATGCCATGGGGGCCAACAAAGGCGTTATATATGTAAGAGCTGAATATCCTCTGGCTGTTCAGAGGCTCATAAAGGCCATAGACCAGGCCAGGGATTACGGAATACTGGGCAAGAATATTTTCGGGTCCGGCTTCGATTTTGATATGACGCTTGTTGAAGGGGCAGGGGCTTTTGTATGCGGGGAAGAGACCGCCCTGATAGCTTCCATAGAAGGGCTTGCCGGCCGGCCCACCCAGAGGCCTCCGTTCCCGGCGCAAAAAGGCATATTCGGCAAGCCGACCAACATAAACAACGTCGAAACGTTCTGTAATATACCGGCGATAATCTCAAAAGGCGCCGAATGGTTCCAGGAGACCGGCACGAAAAACAGCTCCGGCACAAAAGTTTTTTCTCTTGTAGGAAAGATAAAGAATACCGGATTGGTGGAAATGCCGCTGGGCCAGCCACTGCAGACCGTCATCTATAATATCGGAGGCGGCACAGGGACAAAGAAAAAAATAAAAGCGGTGCAGACCGGAGGCCCTTCCGGAGGATGCATCCCTCCGCATCTTTTTGATACGCCGCTTGATTATGAATCGCTTAACGCTCTCGGCACCATAATGGGTTCCGGAGGCATCGTTGTGATGGACGACGATAACTGTATGGTGGACGTGGCCAAATATTTTACCGAGTTCACCAATCACGATTCCTGCGGAAAATGCACTCCGTGCAGGGAAGGCCTTTATCACCAGCTGAAGATACTTGAAAAAGTGTGTGCGGGGAAAGCGGATGGCCGTGACATAACCCTCATGAAGGACCTGGGCGGTGTGATCGCCGACAGCGCTCTGTGCGGACTCGGACAAACGGCCCCTAATCCAGTGATGACCACTCTTAAATATTTTCCGCTGGAATATGAGCACCACATAAAAGGGCATAGGTGTCCTTCCGGTGTTTGTTCGGAGCTTTTTGTCTCTCCTTGCGAGAACAGTTGCCCGTTACATATAAATATCCCGGGATATATAGAGCTGTTCAAGGAAGGCAGATTGCTTGAATCTTTTGAGCTGATAATGCAGGAGAATTTCCTTCCTTCCACGACCGGAAGAATATGTCACTTCCATTGCAAAATGCGCTGCCGCAGAGAAGAGATCGATGTGCCCGTTGCTCAGGGAGAGCTGCACAGGCACATTGCCGATATCGTTTATGAGAAAGGCCTTGAACAAAAGGTATATTCGGAGATAGTCAAGAAAAAAATGAAGCCGACCGGCAAAAAAGTGGCGGTCATCGGCGCCGGTCCGGCCGGTCTAACCGCTGCGTATTACTTGTCGCGCCTCGGACACGCGGTCACAATGTTCGATGCACAGAAGAAGACAGGCGGGATATTGAGATACGGTATCCCGGCATACAGGCTCCCCAAGGACGTTATGGACAAAGAGTTGGAGATACTAAAAAAACTCGGAGTAAAGTTCAGGATGGGCGTAAAAGTGGATGCGAAGAAAATGGGATCCATAAAGGCGTCTTTTGATGCTGTGATCGCCGCGACCGGTGCCTACAAGGAAGCTCCGTTCGATATAAAAGGTTCTGATATAAAAGGTGTTTGGTCCGGCGTGGATTTTCTGGAAAAGGTCGCTTCCGGGAAGACAGGGAAACCAGGTAAGCATGTGGTCATAATCGGAGCCGGTAACGTTGCTATAGACGCTTGCCGCAGCGCTCTGCGTCTGGGCTCGGATGTGACGGTCTTATACCGCAGAGGACGTGATGAAATGCCTGCGAACGAGCATGAGATAGAAGAAGCATACAACGAAGGCGTAAAATTCATATTTTATGCCGCCCCGGAAGAGATAAAAAGCGGTGCGGACGGCAGGGTTTCAAGGATAATAGCGAGAAAGATGGCACAGGGGGATTTTGACGTTTCAGGCAGGAGGAAACCCGTGCCTACCGAGGAGTTTATTGACATAGAATGCGATACGGTCATGTTCGCGATAGGCGAAAGAGTGGATGCTGGATATCTTGTTCCGACAAAGACAGAAACCAACAAGAATGGAACGGTAAAGGCCGATCCTTTTACCATGTCAACTGCCGATCCGAAGATATTCGCTTGCGGTGATATCGTGACCGGTCCGGGGACCGCCGTAGAGGCGATGTCGCTGGGCAAGACCGCTGCGCGGACAATTGACAAATACCTGACAGGTGTCGATAGAACGGACAGCCTCAATAAGAAGTTCGAGTATTCCTCGGAAGCCCCGTCATCGCCGGACAAAGGCAAGCCCAATTATGATATGAAACTGCCTGTTTCCGGAAGGAAGGGTAATTTCAGGGAAGTCTCGAAAGGCTTCGATACCATTATGGCAAGGAAAGAGGCGCTGCGCTGCCTGCGCTGCGATATAAAATAGGAGAACAAAGATGCAAGAAAAAATCGCGAAAATAAAAATAGACAACACGGACTACAAAGTCCCTGAAGGGATGACGATACTCGAAGCGTGCCGCAGCTTGAATATCGAGATCCCGGCTCTTTGTTATATGAAGAATATAAGCAATGTTGCATCCTGTTCCCTTTGTTTGGTCGAAGTGTCGGGCGCCAGAACTCTGCTGCGCAGCTGCGTTACAAAGGTAAAGGACGGCATGAAGATATTCACCAATACCCAGCGCGTCCGCAACGCACGACTTACCAATATGGAACTTTTGCTTGCCAGCCATCCGGCGGAATGCCTGACATGCGACAGGAACCAGGATTGCGACTTAAGGCGCATGGCATATGATATGGGAGTCAGGGACATAAGGTTCGCGAAAGTAATTGAACACAAATTCGATAAGGACTTTACTTCTCCTTCTATAGTCAGGGACCCTGATAAGTGCGTGTTATGCAGACGTTGTGTGGAAGTTTGTGCCAACGTTCAGAACGTTAATGCTATCGAAGTGGTGAACAGGGGTAAGCAGAGCAGGGTCTCGACGTTTTTTGAAGAAGGACTTGGCAAAGTGGACTGCGTCAATTGCGGTCAGTGCATAATGGTCTGTCCGACAGGGGCCATAGTGGAAAAAGACCATACCAAAGACGTGTGGGCTGCCCTGCAGGACCCGGAAAAAATAGTGCTTGTCGAAGTTGCTCCGGCAGTAAGGGCCGCTCTTGGAGAAGAGTTCGGGATGCCCGCAGGCACTCTTGTCACGGGGAAGATCCCTACAGCTCTCAGGAGGCTCGGATTTTCAAAAGTATTTGACACGCAGTTCTCGGCCGATCTTACCATCATGGAGGAAGGCAGCGAGCTGATCCACAGGCTCAAGACAGGGGGCAAGCTTCCTCTTATCACATCATGCTCCCCGGGATGGATAAAGTTCGCAGAGCACTTTTTCCCGGAGGTCTTCGGGAACATATCCACATGCAAATCGCCGCAGCAGATGTTCGGCGCGGTGGCAAAAACATATTACGCGGAGAAGATGAAAATAGACCCGAGAAAGATCGTTGTGGTATCCGTGATGCCGTGCACGGCGAAAAAGTTCGAGGCGCGCCGTCCCGAGTTCGACAGCGCTTTTTCATACTGGAAAGATAAAATGGAGCTTAAAGACAACGAAGTATTCCCCGATGTCGATCATGTACTTACTACCAGAGAGCTTGGAAGAATGATAAAAGAATCCGGGGTCAATTTCACCAAACTGGCGGATTCGCAGTTCGACGATCCTCTGGGTGTTTCGACAGGAGCGGCGGTGATATTCGGCGCGACGGGCGGGGTGATGGAAGCGGCGCTCAGAACGGCTTATGAGATCATCTCAGGCGAGACCTTGCCGTCAGTGGACTTTGAGGCAGTGCGCGGATTTGACGGAATAAAGACCGCCGAAGTGGATATCAAAGGCAAAAAAGTAAAAGTTGCCGTGGCGCACACACTCTCAAATGCAAAAGTGTTGCTTGAAGAGGTCGCGGAAGGCAAGTCTCCTTATACTTTCATAGAGATAATGACCTGTCCGGGAGGATGTCTCGGCGGGGGCGGACAACCTATACCCACTAACGACGAGATCCGGCAGAAAAGGGCCGAAGCCATATATAAAGAGGACCGCAACAAGAAAATGAGGAAGTCCCACGATAACCCGGCAGTTAAAACGATATACGCGGAATTTTTGAAAGAGCCGCTCGGGCACCTGTCGCACGAACTGCTTCATACGGAATATACCGCCAGGAAAAATCTCGTTAAATAGTCCGGTCCGAACAGGGATTCTCGCAGCGGTTAACACGGAGGTTGATCGATATGAAAGATGCGCCGAAATCATTGCGTCTGCAAATAGGCCTCTTTGGCAGGACCAACGTCGGGAAATCAAGTTTTTTGAACATGGTCTCAGGACAGGATTTTGCCATAACGTCCCCGGTGCCCGGGACCACGACCGATGTTGTTGAAAAGACCATGGAGCTTCTGCCGGTAGGTCCGGTGGTATTTCTGGATACCGCGGGAATAGATGATGTCTCGGAACTTTCTCCCGAAAGGCTCAAAAAAACAAAAAAAATATTGGACAGGGCCGATGTCGCGGTGCTTGTTGCCGAACCGGAGATCTGGACCGATTATGAAAGAACGATGATAGCAGATTTGTCGGAGAAAAAAGTGCCTGTAATAATCGCGGTGAACAAAACAGACCTTAAGCAGCCTTCTGAAGATTTTATCAATAAAGTAAATGAAAAAACAGCAGGGTTTATCCTCTGTTCCAGCACCGACAGGAAGAACAGGGATAAATATGTCACTCAGTTGAAAGATCTGCTCATAAAACTGGCGCCCGATAATTTCATGAACCCAAAGGCGATAATAGGGGATATTGTTCCCGAAGGTGCCCTGGCGTTCTTGATAATCCCTATAGATTTTGAGGCCCCTAAAGGCAGGATAATACTGCCGCAGGTGCAGATCATCAGGGACCTTCTGGACTTTAACGGTGCGAGCCTTGTGGCAAAAGAAAGCGAATACAAGGCAATGCTCGGCAAATTAAGAACACCGCCGGATATAGTGGTTTGTGACTCGCAGGTCGCGGATAAAATGGTCGCAGACACCCCTGACGGCGTCAAATGCACGACATTTTCAATTCTTTTTTCGCGCTACAAAGGCGATCTCGAAGAGTCCGTGAAAGGAGTTCGTGCTTTGGACCGCGTCGGCAAGAACGACAAGATACTCATTGCCGAAGCGTGCAGCCATCATCCGATAGAAGGGGATATCGGCCGGATAAAAATACCCAAGTGGATAGAAAGATACCTCGGGTTCCTGCCGAAGATAGATGTTTCCTGCGGCAGGGATTATCCCGACAACCTTTCGGAGTACAAGCTTGTCATCCATTGCGGAGCCTGCATGATAACAAGGAGAGAAATGCTCTCCAGAATAGAAAAATGCCGTGCGGCCGGCGTGCCTATTACCAATTATGGAGTGGCAATATCATATATGTTCGGTGTTTTGGACAGAGTGCTCGAACCGTTCGGGAATATTAGCGCTGAAGCGCTGAGGAGCTGAAGCATGAAATACATAGATGAAAATAAGATCAATGAGCTGTTAGCTAGGACAAAGAATGCTTCAGAGAGAGAAGTGGATGAAGTCCTTAACAGGTCCTTATCATTAAAACGTCTTTCTCTTGAAGATACGGCAAAGCTGCTTGCGGTAGATGACCCGATCCTCCTTGACAAACTTTTTAAGACCGCGAAAGAGGTAAAACAGAGGATATACGGTAAAAGGATAGTGCTCTTTGCCCCTCTTTATATAAGCAATTATTGTTCGAATAACTGTCTGTATTGTGCTTTCAGGTCTGATAACAAATCTATCAAGAGAACGCACCTGGATGCGGATGGGGTCAAAAAACAAACGGAAATACTGCTGAAAAAAGGTCATAAAAGGATACTTGTAGTTGCCGGCGAAGCTCCGCCGAAAGGCATGTCGAGCGTTGATTATTATGTGGAAGCGATAAATGCCGTGTATTCCGCCAGAGCAGGTAACGACAAGATCAAGAGGGTTAATATAAACTGTGCGCCTTTGAGCGTTGAAGAGTTTAAAAAGCTCAAGAGCTCCGGGATCGGGACATTCCAGATATTCCAGGAAACCTATCACGGCGGGACCTATAAAAAAATGCATCCAAAAGGCCCCAAGAGCGATCCGGACAACAGGCTTGATGCGGTTGACAGGGCTTTTGCGGCGGGAATAGATGATGTGGGCATAGGTGTCCTTTACGGATTATATGATTACAAATTCGAGACGCTTGCGATGCTTTCCCATGTTGAACATCTTGAAAAAATGCACAATGTGGGGCCTCATACGATCTCGGTCCCCAGAATAGAACCGGCTCCGGGCGTTGAGTTGACGAATAATATCCCTCATGAAGTGAGTGACCTGGAATTTAAAAAAGTTGTTGCGGCGATAAGATTGTCAGTTCCTTATACGGGTATGATAC
>CALFCX010000028.1 GCA_937950635.1 uncultured bacterium | reverse complement strand
CTTGTCAATGAACAAAAGATAGACAAGGCCGGCACTCTTATAGATGAGGATTCCAATATACGCATTCTCGGCGAAAAGCTGAAATACGTCAGCCGCGGCGGATTAAAACTTGAAAAAGCCCTGGACGAATTCAAGATAGACCCTTCCGGAATGGTCTGCCTTGATATAGGCGCTTCCACCGGCGGTTTCACCGATTGTCTTTTACAGAGAGGCGCCGAAAAAGTCTATGCCATAGACGTCGGGTACGGACAACTTGACCTTAAGATAAGGAACAATCCGAAAGTCGTCGTGATAGAAAAAACGAACGCCAGATATTTACGGCCGGCGGATATCCCCGACAAAGCGGCTCTCGCAGTAATAGACGTCTCTTTCATATCTCTTTCGAAGATATTGCCCGCCATATTTGACCTGTTATCCGACAATGGCCAAGTCGCCGCGCTCGTTAAGCCGCAGTTCGAGGCAGGTAAAGATCAGGTCGGCAAAGGCGGCATCGTGCGCGATGAGTCGACCCGGCAGGAAGTTCTTTCAAAGGTGATCAAAGAAGCCGAAAACATCGGTTTTACTTTTATTGCCTCATGCGACTCGCCGATATCCGGGGCGGATGGCAATAAAGAATTTTTGGTGCATCTTAGGAAGAAGTGAGGCTTTCCCGCTCCCGCGATTTTGTATTTTCTCTTATCTCTAATTCTCGCCCACTTTTCTTTTGCGGAAAAGAAAAGTGGACAGAAAAGAAAGCCGCTTAGGGGCTCCGCCCCTAAGAACCTACCGCGCGTAACTCCTCGCAATACGCCTGCGCTACGCTTGGCGTCTGCTCGTCAAACAAGACGCGCGGATAAGGAGCTACATACTAATACAACCTTGAATCCATATCATTGAATTTTGTTGGATTTTGATAAATTACATTTAGCACAAAGCAATCTGATGTTTTTTTCTGTGAGACTTGTCCCGCCTTTTGAAAATGGCAGATCGTGGTCAAAATGCAGATTTTTAGTTGCCCCACAGAGCACACACTTACCTTTGTCTCGCTTCCAAACCTCCTTTTTAACCTCAGAAGGTATTAAGCGACTATGTTTAACTATCGTATCTTTATCATCCAAAAAACTAATATTCTCATTCAGTTTTAAAACGAAAACAAATACTTTTCTCTTAAAATCATTTTTGATGTGGTAATCAACAAGATCAAAATATCCTTTTAGCGACCAAACACCTGGCATAATTTTCTCATAAACTTTTACCAATTCTAATGAACTCATTCCTGCTTTACATTTTTCAATTGCATCAATAAACAAGCCGTTTTGAGTTAATGTCCCGTTTTTGGTGTGTTTTGGCTGATCGACTGTTTTTGGATTCATAATGCGAAATGTTTTTGGCTCGTCATGACCCTCATACTCTATAGTCACTCCATCGTCTAGAATTTTATCCGTGTATGGAGCATTTGAACGGCGGGACATGAGTATTAATGAGTATTTTGGGTTTAGGCGAAAATTCATTCCACGTTGAAGCGTTTGGACATTTTCTGCTTCGCACATCTCTCGGTATGATAAGATTTCATCTATCATTTTTTTTGATTATACCATCCCCTATCAGGAAACAACTATCACTTGAGGCAAGCATCGCTCTTGCGACGACACAAAGAAAGTAACGCAGAATACTCTATTCTACAAAACAATTGCCTTGCCGACGCTGCGGAGGTGAAAAGGACCCATGGCGGAATAATTGCTGGAGGAAGGCTAACGGCTAAAAAGGAGAAATAATTCGATGGATAGTGCCCGCACTGAACGAAGGCTGAGCCCCGAGCTTGTCGAAGGGCCGAAGCCGAGTCGAAGTGCCGAAAATCACGACAATTTGAGCATCATATCTTCAGAGGATATAGAGAACAGGATATATTTTATCAGAGGCCATAAAGTCATGATCGATGCGGATATAGCTCAACTATACGGGGTATCAACAAAAGCCCTAAACCAGGCCGTAAAAAGGAACCACAACAGATTCCCGGAAGACTTTGTGTTTTTGCTGTCAGACAGCGAAAAACATGAACTGGTCACAAATTGTGACCACCTTTCAAAGCTGCGGTTCTCTCATCAGCTCCCCTACGCTTTCACCGAGCAGGGCATTGCTATGTTGTCTTCCGTACTGAACAGCGAAAGAGCCGTGATGGTCAACATCGCCATAATGCGGGCTTTTGTGAGGATAAGACAGTTGATTAGTTTTAACAAGGACCTGGTCCAAAAGCTCGCCGAGCTTGAGCATAAGATCGGTCATCACGACCAGGATATCAACGAGCTTTTCTCTATTGTCGGCAGGATCCTCCGGCACGATGAAAAGCCCAAGAAGAAGTTCGGGTTCGATACAGGGACATGATATATAACGACCACACTCTCTTTCTATCCCTCTATCCTTCTTACTTTCTAACTTGCACCCCTGTTTAAGATGTATAATAATGTCATGAAAACCTTCGCGATATTCATAAAAGATTACGACGAGAAAGTCGTTTCTGTTACAAGAAAACTCATCGCTTCCCTGGACAAGAACAAATACAGGGTCCTGCTTACAAAAAGCCAGGCATCTTCGCTAAAAATGAAAAGCCTTGCCGCAAAGTCAATTAACGATTTTAAAGAATCTGCTTTTGTCGTGTCTGTCGGCGGCGACGGCACTATGCTCCGCTGCGCAAGGACTTTCTCAAAACTGGGTCTTCCGATAATAGGGATAAATCTCGGGAGACGCGGTTTCCTTACAGAGATAAAAACACAGGAGTTCAAAAAGATACTCCCGAAGCTTTTCGGCAAGAAGTTCCATGTGGATTCCAGGATGATGCTCGACATAGAGGTTTCTAGAGATAAAAGGTCCGCGGCAAGAACGACTGCGCTGAACGACATAGTAATAGGCAAGAACGGAATCTCAAGGATAATCAGATTGAACGCTTTCGTAAGCGGCAAAATGATGACGTCTTATGCAGGCGACGGACTTATAATCTCCACCCCTACGGGATCCACCGGACACAATCTGGCGGCCAACGGCCCGATAATAGACCCGGCGCTTTCGGTCTTTGTACTGACCGCGATATGCCCGCTTTCGATCACCAACAGGCCCGTGGTCGTTGACGGGAGCGAAACGCTCAAGATAACCGTGGAAGACACCCCCAGAGGCATAGAAGCCGTGCTGACCGCTGACGGACAAAGCACCATCCCGCTGAAAAAAGGAGATGAGATAACCATAAAAAAAGCCGGTTATGATACGCGTTTCATCAGGCTAGGGAAATATAATTTCTTTTCTGTGTTAAAGAACAAGCTCGGTTGGGGGGAATAGCCCTCTAGCTTTATTTCTTTTCTCTCAAATAAGTCAGTGCCGATACGGCCATCGCAATAAGTTCAGGATTCTCCGAACAAAGAGCCCTGAACATTATGTCTTTCACGGCTGCCGCGGCATTCGCTCCGTCAAAAACAGCTGCGATCTTTTCTTTGCTCTGCCCGAGCCCGTTAACTTTCTTGTTCCTGAATCCTGAGGCTCCTTCATAAGGCCTGTTCGAAAGTATCAATTTCGTCATTCTCTCCGGCGTAGGGATTCCGGCGTCCGCTAGCATAGCGGTTATTTCCTGCGCGGAAGCCGTATTTATATCAAAACCCGGCAGATGCATCAGCGACTCCATTCCCGCAGAAAGCATATAGGCAGAAAAGAACACCCAGTTAGGGTTGTCCGAAGCTTTCATATAAGAGTTCAATAATTCTTGCGCCCCGGTAGTGCGGTCCTGCGCAAGAGCGCGGAACCCGCTGACAGTATAGCTCAGGTCTTCAACGGTAGTATGAGGACTTTCAACAAGTATCTTCAGCAGTGCCGGATCAAGCTCTCGGTCGTGGGTCCTAAGCCGTGACAAAGCCGAGGCTACGGCGAGCATATTTTCCCCGGACCCTGATCTTACGCGCTCTTCCAGCGCTTTTTTTGCTCCTTCAAAAATTTCGGATAAATATTCAACATTCGCGCGCTTCGAGCTGAAACATCCCGTCCTTTCATCAATAGCCAATAATTTTTCCGCTGTTAACAGAGCCTCCACCGAGGACGGCTTGACTTGCCCGTTTATCTCTCTGAGTTCAAACGCCAAAGCTGTAGCAATAGGAGCCATGGATATATTGTCGATCAATCCCGGATCGTCGATAACATTGCCGATAAAATCGACCAAAGCGCCGGCGAGACCGACGGGACGCTGCCCTTTTGTAAGCCCTGCAACAAGCGTCGCGGAAATGGTCCTTAAATTGTTAACAATTATAGCCCGAATGATTTCAAGAGTTGTTATAGAATCACCATCAAGCTGATCGGCTGTGAAATTGTTGGCCAGCAAATCGATTGCGAGGTTGTTATCATTTTCGAGAAGATCAAGCCATCCTTGTCTTATATGCGCCGTGCTCAACATTACTTGTGCGGCCCTTGAAGACATTAAAACATCTGTGCTTGATATATTCCTCTCGGCAACCTCCATTAATGTTCGGTCTTCCACCCGTCTTGCAATAAGCCTGGCAAGATCTGTCTGTGCATCTAACGCATGCCTTGCCGCATATTTGATAGTCGAAAGTTTTTCTCTTTCTCTTATTGCTTTTTCGGCCTCGATCCGTGCGAGCTGTTGCGCCAGAGCAGATGCATGCCCTTCATCAAACCTTGAAGCTTCTTGCGGAGGGGTCACTCCCAACTTGGCAATCTCCGGCAACAGCCAGTACTTCCCTCTGCCGCCAAACGTACTCAGGGCTTCCAAGGCCTCGCAAGATAATTGGGCCAAGAACGGGTCGTCGCTCTGATTATATCCGTCAGTTAAAACTTTCAAGATTTTATCCCCGTTCAATACCGGTCCGGTTTCAGCGGCCGCTTCTTTTGGAGCTTCCACTGCTTTCGCTGCGACCTCAGGCAATATAGCCGGATACTGTGCGGCCGGAGCATTTATAAGCCAATCAGTGTGAGATCCGAAAGCGGATCTTAACGCGTTGATGAATTCAATAGCTTCTCTATAGAGCATATTGCAGTCCCTTTGCAAAGAAGGGTTCCATTCCTCCCAGAACTCCCCCGAAAGCTCATCATTCTGTTCTATACATCTTAAGACGGCGTAAGCAACGTCCTGTTTCCTTTCATTTGCCTCTTTATCTTTGGTTTCCGTGTTAATATATCTGGCGTCAAAAAAGTCCCTGTAAGCCTTATATTCCTCGGCAAGCCCCGGAACTTTTCTTAACACGGAAACTATATGGTCCACAGCTGCTTTGTTCGCCGAATTCCTGCCAAAATTATTATTCCCGACAAGAAAAACGCTGAGAGCAAGTCCGGCTATAACATTGCTCTCAAATCCGTAATGATCTATGTCTTTCATGAGCGTCATGAATGTCATCCACGGGATATAAGCATCGCTTTTTAACATCTCCCTGAGGTCGCTCTCTGAAAAGAAATCGCCGCGCCTGTTTGCTTCGATCAGCCGGCCGAGCACTTTCAGATAAACCGCTTTCAGCACTACCAGGTCCGCGGAGCTTCCGATGTTCTCAGGAGACAACGAGTCTTCGTCGCCGCTGAAATAAGTAACGTGTTTTATCCCTGCCGGATATCGTTTGTTCGGGCTGCAAGCCGGCGTCTGAGTTCCGTAATCGTAATCTATCATCAGATATTCTTTCCCGCTCACCCGGTCTTTTATGGCAGAACCCAGTTCCTGAGAGTTTGGGCTCCCTTGGATCATGGTAATGGTCCCTGCATCAGGCATTACCGCGGCGCAGCCTTTTTTCTGGTCTATGACAGATATTAGCGCGCCCGTGGCATCAGCCCTCCCGACAGGATACGGTTCTTGATCCTGCGGCTCATATCGTCTGCATGGGATGGACCGTCCGCCGATAAGAAATACGTCTTTCCCTGCCATAGGATGAGGAAGGGGCTCCGCTTCTCCCAAAGGGTTAGTGATGAACCAGTTTCCCGTATCGGGAAAGGCCCTTCTTACGGCCCTTAAAAAATTTCCGGTCTCTTCTATCGCTATGTCGGATTGAGCCCTTGTCATTTCGTCAAGACACTCGAACGGCACACCGCTTATTCGCGGTTCATTGGCAACAAGATAATCAACAGCCCTCACAACAAGCGGCCTGATATTCGTTACCGCCTTGGATTGTCCCGGAGCGGCATAAAGCGTATAGAAGACCGAGCATGCTCCCCTGAACTCATCCCTGAGCAGAGGGAATTTCGAAAGTATCTTTTTTATGACCGTATCCCTGTCCTTACCGTTGCCGTCAGTCTGAGCCACCGTGACAAATCCGCCGCCTAAGACCCTAAGAGCACCTAAAGCCAGATTAGTCCTGTCATAAAGGAAAGAATCGCTCTCATCGAGAGCTTTTAAAGTGGCGAACCATGAAAAATATCCGTCGGTATCATGCAGCTTTCTGATATCATCAAAAGAAAAATGATCGCCGAACCTGTTGGCCTCAAGAAGGCGCATAACTACCTGGGCTTTCACGGCCTCGTACATGACGCGCGAGGCTAAATGCCTTTCTCCCTGAGCATCGCATATATCGGCGTTCCCGCCGGTATATACGTCCAATGCCGTTATATCCCTGGGATATATGAATCTCGGGCCTTTTTCGCAGCTGTCCGGAGCCACATCGAAGCGCATTATAGAAGAAACCCTGTTGGTCCCGTCCCCGCCGGCGTTAAGGTCATAATCACCGTCGGTCGGGCTCCCGTGAATAACGGACATGCGGTTCCACAAAGGGAACATGGACGAGGCCGGCCTCACGGTATGTCCGGATATTAAGGTCTTTATTCTGACCGTAATGTCCGTCCGCGGGCATATAGCCCCGGCAACAGCCGGTCTTGCAGCGCTCATCGTGTAGATCCTTTCAATATCAATAACCCCCTATCAACAAAAAAACCTTCCTCAACAGGCTCGGAAGGTTCCTTTGCAGAAGACGGAATTGCCAACTTTTCAGTTCAAGTTGTTGGCTTGCTTTAGGGAACTCCATTTAGCAAGGTCGCCTATCAGAATAAGTCTTACTTCTTCCGAGGGGTTAGGCTCCCCGCTAAATGCATATTGGCGGCACAGGGTCAATTTATACGGATTAGCTTCGCTTATGTCCGTAAGGTAATTCTTGAAAAGTACATTTTTTATCATTTTAGTCATCTTTGGCCCGTTCATGATAATTACCTCCAATGAGAAACTGTTCTGCCGGGAGCTTCGGACAGGGACATTCTGTTGGCAAGTATGTTTATGAAGCTGCCTTTTTTGCCCATTTCGTTCAGAAGGGCGGTCCCTATCGGGGATTTCATATAGGCCTTTCCGCCTATCTCTATCTTTTCGTATTGTTCCTGTATGTTTGTCATTTCCCCTATCCCCTTCTACTTATATATCGTCAATTTCAGCCGAGGATTTCACCTGGAGGCACTGATCTCCCTAAGCCTTGCGGCCTCTTCCGGATAAAATTTATTACATTCGGCGATCGCTCCGGCAAAGCATTTTTGAGAGAATTCATCGTTAGACAATCCGAAGATCCGCTCAGCCCTGTTCATTCCCGATAAGATCCTGAACATCCCGGTCATTTTTGTGTGAAAATACTCCCCGCAGGACACTTCGTAGTATCTGGCCAGCATATCGGCCGCTCTGGATATGGGAAGACGCGGAGAATCAAGTATAGCCGAAAGCGTACCGTAAGAAACCGAAGGGCGGACCCCCGGGAAATTAGGGTGTGTATTGGCCGCTTCCATGGCAAAGATTATAGCCGACATGGGCATATCCGGATGGGCAAAAAGCTCAGCCGCCCAGTGCGGGGCTTGCATCCCTTCGATCAATTCCGGAAGCCTTTGCACCAGGGTCGCTTCAGAATGATAGAAAAGCCTGACAACCGGATCGGGTCTTCCGATACACTTGAACGTATCAACAAAATCACTGGCGGCAGGTTGTGAAAGCTTGCCCGCCAAAGATCCCATAAGACTCACAGCATGCTTTATGGGAGTTGATTGGTCCATGATCAAAGATGCTCTGTCACGCGCCGGCATAGCCCTAAAGCTTTCGTTCGTCACAGGAGCTCCTCTCCAAGAAAAAGATACCGGCCTGGCATTGACTTGCATACTTAAGATCCCTCCTTAAAATGTTCTATGGTATTATCGGCCTTTTTGGGTTCGGATTTCACTTCCAAATTAAGATGATATAATTACTACAATATGTACGGCATACTCATGCTTGAAGACGGCACCTATTTTGAGGGAGAGGCCTTTGGGGCCGAAGGAGAATCATTTGGGGAAGCCGTTTTCAATACGGGGATGACCGGGTATCAGGAAATACTTACCGACCCGTCATATAAAAGCCAGATAATAACCATGACCTATCCGCTGATAGGCAATTACGGCACCAACAAGAATGACATGGAGTCTTTCAAGTCTCACTGCGCAGGGCTGGTAATAAGAGAAAAAAGCAGGCTGGCAAGCAGCTGGAGAAGCGAAAAAGACCTGGACGAGTTCATGAAAAAGAACAGGATAATAGGGCTGTCCGAAATAGACACGCGCGCTCTTACAAGGCACATAAGGACAAAGGGCGCAATGAGGGCCGTGATAGCTTCCGGCAAAAGAGAGCTACAGGAGCTGCTTAACAAAGTCCTGAGATCTCCTTCAATGGTCGGCAGAGACCTTGCCGGAGAGGTTTCCTGTAAAGAGCCATATCCATGGGAAGAGCCGACCAATGACCTTATGGAAAGCAACCGTCCGCAGAAAAACAAAACCGTCTATAAAGTGGCGGTATATGACTTCGGGGTAAAATTCAATATCCTGAGAATACTCTATTCGATGGGATGCAAGCCCGTTGTGGTCCCGGCGGATGCGACCGCCGCCGAAGTTTTGAAAATTAGACCGGACGGTGTAATGCTGTCCAACGGCCCTGGGGACCCGGCAGCCGTGGACTACGCCGTAGAGAACGTGCAGAAGCTCGCCGGAAATCTCCCCATCTTTGGCATATGCCTTGGACATCAGATACTGAGGCTTGCTTACGGAGCAAAAACTTTCAAACTGAAATTCGGTCACAGAGGATCCAACCATCCGGTAAAGAACCTTAAAACAGGCAAAGTTGAGATAACATCTCAAAACCACGGTTTCGCAGTGGACCCGGATTCCTTTAAGAATAAAAGCATAGAACTGACGCATATAAACCTTAATGACGGCACTTGCGAGGGTTTTTCTCATAAACATCTGCCGGTATTCTCGGTACAATATCATCCGGAAGCGTCGCCCGGTCCGCATGACAGCAGATACCTGTTCGAAAATTTTTTGCGGCTCATGAAAAAAGGTTCTTCTAAATAAAATGGACCGGATATTAAAAAGCAAGTATAAGATCCAGGACAAGATCGCCGACAGTCCTTCTCATGTGACATACAAAGGCGCGCTGGTAGATTCCGAGAAGAACATCGTAATAAAGATCTACCGCCGGCAGTATCTTGACAGCGTTCTTATCAAACAGCTCAAAAAAGAGATAGGCATCCTTAAAAAGCTCGACAACCCCCTCATACCAAGGCTTATAGACGGTGATTACGGTTGGCAGGGATTCTACTTTGTGAGGGAATTCGTCGAAGGACAGAGCCTGCGCGAAATAAAGCTCCCGATGGACCCGGAAAATGCCCGCGACACCGCCATAGGGATCTGCGATGTCGTCGCCGCGGCACACGGCGCCGGAATGGTCCACGGATCGATCACTCCCGAAAATGTTTTTTTCAGTTCTCCGGATAAAAGGGTAAAAGTCGCCGATTTCGGGATAAAAATGGCCGTTGCGGAACCGGTGGAACAAAGGGCAAAATGGCTGCTGGATGGATCATCCGCCTACAGCCCCCCCGAGATCCTTTTGGGAGAAAGCTCGTCCCAAAGATCCGATATATATCAGATAGGGCTTCTTATTCTTCTCATGCTTTCCCCTGAACAGATCGGGACAAAAAGCAGCCTGTCATCCATAGTAGCCAATCTGACCGGCAAAGATCCGCAGTTCGGCTCAAAGGTCCCTAAATACCTTGAAGATATCGTACGGGTCTGCATACAAAAGGACCCGTTGATGAGATTCTCTTCGGTAAAAGAGCTTGCGGGATGTCTTCGCTCCAGATCGGTACCGGACAAAAGGGCCGGGTTCATGGACATACTGGAAGATAATTATTCCGTTATCGAAGAACCGGACAACAGAAAAGAAGAGACCGAAGAGCCGCATAAAGAAGAAAAAACGCCCGGCATAGGCATATTTTCGGAAGATACATCCTGCGAAAAAAGTGATAGAATGAACCTTGTCAAATGGGTGGTATTCTCGGTTTGGGCGGCTATCGCAGCCGGGATAATCTACTCATTGCTTAACATACTTCTTTTAGGGGAGTAAATGGACACTACTTTGTATCTGATAGGGGCCGCAATAATCCTGGCTTTTATCGGCTACCTGATAGGGATAGGCAAGCTGCTGTTAAAACCGCCGGTAATGATCTTGATGGCGGCCATCATAATAATTCCGTTCGCCATAAACGCTTTTATATGGCTTTATGTAAGTTCCGCCCCGGAAACAGTGATCCCCGACGTGCTGGGGCTGCCAAGCGAAAAAGCTATAGAGATGCTGGAGGGCAACAACCTGAAAGGCGAAGTGATCGGGATCTCTTTTTCCAACGAACCGAGCGGCACCGTTATTTCTCAGAGGCCTGAGGCGGGAAGAAAAGTGAAAGAAGGCCGGACCATAAATCTTATAGTAAGCGCGGCAGAGACCACCGTATCCGTCCCGGACATAGTCGGAAAAACAAAGGACGAAGCGGCCGCGATCCTGGAAAGTTCCGGGCTGATACTCGGAAAGATCAATTACATATACTCGGAATCAGGAGAAGGCTACGTAACGGAACAAAGCCCTGCGGCCGGGAATACCGTCCTTAAGGGATCGGAGGTCTCTCTTGTATTGCTGGTAAAAAGGGAAGAGAGCAATGATTAAAGTAGCTCCGTCAATATTATCGGCGGATTTTTCAAGACTGGGCGAAGAGATAAAAAAAGTCGAGTCCGCCGGTGCTGACATGATACACGTGGATGTAATGGACGGACATTTCGTGCCGAACATAACAATGGGCCCTTTGGTAGTGAAGGCGCTTAAAAAATCCACAAAATTGCCCCTCGACGTGCATTTGATGATAACATCTCCGGAAAAATATGTAGGACAATTCGCCGAAGCCGGGAGCGATATAATCTCGTTCCATACGGAAGCCGTACCGGACCCCGTAAAAATGGTCTGTCAGATAAAAAAGCTCGGCGCCATGCCTGCTATCGCCATAAATCCGGACTCGGACTTTAATGCTCCGGAAGAGATATTAAAAGACCTTAAAATGGTGCTTTTCATGACCGTATTCCCCGGTTTTGAAGGGCAAAAGTTCATGCCGGAGGTGCTCCCGAAGATCCGCAAGTTCAAAGAAATGTCCTTAAAAAAAGGTTTTGACATAGATATCGAGGTCGACGGCGGGATAAACGGATCAACCGCCCGACAGGCCATGGATGCCGGAGCTAATATCCTTGTGGCAGGCTCCGCGGTCTTTTATTCCAAGAATTATAAAGAGGCCATTGGATCGATAAGGAATGCAAAGTAGCAAAAAGGCAAATCAGCAAGACATAAAGTTCATGAAAAAGGCCCTTTCCGTTGCCGCCTCGGTAATAGGAAAGACATCCCCCGACCCTGCTGTCGGAGCTCTTGTAGTAAAGAACGGTAAAGTGGTCGGGATAGGGTTCCACGACAGGTTCAAAACACCGCACGCGGAAACATACGCCCTGAAAAAGGCAGGTAAAAAAGCAAAAGGAGCAACGCTCTATATAAATCTTGAGCCTTGCTGCCATTTCGGCAACACCCCTCCATGCACCGACAACATAATAAAGAGCGGCATAAAAAGAGTGGTCGCCGCCATGCAGGATCCGAATCCGCTTGTGAACGGCAAAGGGTTCAAGAAACTTAAAAGAGCCGGCATAGAAGTGGTGACAGGGCTTTTCGAAAAAGAGGCTTTGAAAATGAATGAAGCTTTCGCGAAACACATTGTCACGGGAATGCCCTTTGTGACCTTAAAGACGGCCATGAGCCTCGACGGAAAAACGACGACATCAACAGGTGAAAGCAAGTGGATAACCGGACCGGTCTCCAGAAAATACGCTCACAGGCTCAGGGCTTTGAACGATGCCGTAGTAGTCGGCATAAATACGGTATTAAAGGACGATCCCCTGCTTACGGCCCGCCTCGGAAGGGCCGAAAAACAGCCCCTTAGAGTGGTTGTTGACAGCAAAGCAAACACCCCTTTGAACAGCAAGATCGTAAAAGACCGTTCGGCTTTCACGCTTGTAGCCGTGACCAGTTCGGCCGGCCGCAAAAAAATAAGCGCGCTCGAGAAGGCCGGATGCAAAGTACTAAGGATCAGGGCAAAGGACGGGCGCGTCGATCTAAAGGAGCTTTTCTTAAGGCTCGGAAAAATGCGGGTGACCAGCATCTTGATAGAAGGCGGGTCTGAAATAGCGGGCTCCGCTATAGAGAGCGGATTGGCGGATAAGGTGATCTTTTTTGTATCACCAAAGATAATCGGCGGCAGGAACGCTTTGCCGGCCGTCGGCGGGAAAGGCATAGAGAAGCTGAAAAATGTTCCGCAGGTGCAAGAGATCAGTATAAGAAGGTCCGGCGGTGATATTATCATTGAAGGATATATAAAAAAGCAGAAGGAGCGTTAAATGAAGGTACTTGAGCTTTTGCTGATAACCATGAGACCTTACAGATGGTCGAGGTCCGCGGTGATATTTATGCCTCTTATCTTTTCTGGGGATCCGCTCAATTGGGTCTATCTCCTGAAGATATCCGTTGGATTCTTGATATTCTCTTTTCTGACAGGCTCAGTGAATATAATAGAGGATATAACTTCGGTACAATCCGACAAGAATGATCCCGCAAAAAGGGTATTTCCCATAGCAAGCGGAGACCTCAGCGTGAACAAAGCCGAATTCGCGCTTGCCACCATACTGATAGGCTCTTTCGTCGCCTCTTTCTTCTTGGGTCCCGGCTTCGGAATAACCGCCGTTATATATTTCTTCATGCTCATAGGATACTTTTTATATCTTAAGAAGATGCCGTTCATGGATATTGTGACCGTTGCGACATCTGCAGGCGTGGTTATAACTGCCGGGACTCTCGCGATATCAAAGCCCGTCTCCGGATGGCTTATCTTTTTCGTTTTCATGAGCTCCGCTTTCATAGCCCTGAGCGCAAGAATGAGAGAGCTTATCCTGGCAAAAGCATCTTCAGGACAAGTTTCGGGGATCTATGAAGAAAAGGTCCTAGAACAATCCATAATGATCTCGGCCTCTTCATCGCTTATCGTCTATGCGATGTACTGCCTTTCGTCAGCAACCGGTACAGGATCGAATATGATATATTCGCTTCCGCTGGCGGTCTACGGCATATACAGGATAATATCCCTGACTAACGACAAAGTAAGCGAACTATCTCTGGAAAAGCTTATTTTAAAAGATCCGTATTTTATGGGAACTTTAGCCGCTTGGGTAATAGTCGTATCCGTACTGCTGGCTGTTTTTTAGCTCAGCTCTTGGTCCTGCCGCCCATAAGGAGGAATAATACCGCCATTCTGACCGCTACGCCGTTGGTCACCTGGTTGAGTATCACGCTTCTTTCGCCGTCCGCGATGTCACTGGCTATTTCCACTCCGCGGTTTATCGGCCCAGGATGCATGACTATGATATCCTTTTTAGCTTTTTTCAGGCGTTCTTTTGTTATGCCGAATAACTCCGTATATTCAAGAAGTGACGGGAAAAGGCCTTTTTGCTGACGTTCGAGCTGGATCCTGAGCACGTTCACAAAATCTGCATCCTTGAGGGCTTCGTCCAAATTAGAGGATATTTTAGCTCCCGTGGCCTCTATGTCTTTTGGCATAAGCGTCGGAGGGCCGACCAGCGTGACAGATGCTCCGGATTTGAGCAGTCCCCAGGTATTGCTGCGGGCCACCCTGCTGTGAAGTATATCCCCTACAATGACCACTTTTTTCCCTTTTAAGGGTCCTTTTTTCTCCCGCATAGTGAACATGTCCAAAAGTGCCTGCGTCGGATGTTCGTTGTACCCGTCCCCGGCATTTATAACGGACCCGGAAATATTTTTTGCGATCAGATGGGGGGCCCCGGCCATAGAATGCCTGATGATTATGCCGTTGGTCCCTATCGCCTCAAGGTTCCTGGCGGTATCAATGAGAGTTTCGCCCTTTACAGCGCTGCTTGCGGCAACGGTTATAGAGCTTACCGAAGCGGACAGCATTTTTGCGGCCGTTTCAAAAGAAGTTCTGGTCCTGGTGCTGGGTTCGCAGAAAAGCGCGGTTATTATCTTGCCTGCAAGAGCCGGGGCCGTTCTCATCGGACGGGACAATATCTCTTTCATTGATTCGGCCGTATCGAGGATCAAATTGATATCAGACAGAGAGAGTTCTTTGAGTCCCAGAAGGTCTTTGGACTTTAGCGCCATGTTGATTTTTACCTTGCGTTATTATATCATAGACAAGGGCGTCATGAAAATATTAGCTCTCAATTGCGGCAGTTCCTCCGTAAAATATCAACTCTATGACTGGTCCAAAAAAGAAGTAATCTGCAAAGGGATAGCAGAGCGCATCGGCGCAAATAACGGTTTCTTATGCCACAAGAACAACGGCAGCGAAGAGATAAGGATAGAAGCGGGATTCCCTGACCACAGCGCCGCGCTAGCAAAGATACTGACACTTCTTACGGATGGAAAAACAGGCGCGATAAAGGACATCAAAGAGATATCTGCCGTCGGCCACAGGGTGCTTCACGGCGGCGCAATATTCAATAAATCCTGCCTGATAGACGAAAAAGCCCTGGAAGATATCAAGAGCCTGAAAGATCTCGGCCCTCTTCACATGCCGCCCAACATAGCCGGCATAGAGGCCGCGAAAAAAACTCTCCCGGGGGTCCCGAATATAGCCGTCTTTGACACCGCATTCCATCATACGATGCCCCCTAGATCTTATCTGTATGCGGTCCCTTACGAATGGTACAAGATGTACGGAGTAAGAAGATACGGGTTCCACGGATCTTCGCATCTTTA
>CALFCX010000027.1 GCA_937950635.1 uncultured bacterium | reverse complement strand
GGCATACGGTTAGGTCAAAGGATGTTCTTGGATTTTGTGTAATTCAGGTTACTGAGCGGTATCGACAATGGGGATCTTAAGCGTGCCGTCGATGATTGCTTTGCGTTTTTCTTCGATCAGTTTCTTTACATCATCAGGGATCTTGTCTGCGTTATCATGATAGGGGGAAAGGTCTGCTCCCTGGGCAAGACTGATGTCATACACCTTGCCCTCAAATTTTCCATCCACGATATCCTTCACAACCAGCGGCATACCATATAAGAAACCCCAGTCTACACTGGTGAGGACCACTTTTGGCGCCACATTATATTGGTCGGTCACCGCCCCAATTGCATAAACATTCTTTTCTTCAGCGGCTTGTTCGTTCATCTGCCTCTCTGCATCGGATACCTGCTCCCGTGCCGAAGCCTCTTCATCGGCTTTCTGCTTAAGCAGGCTGTCATTGTTCGCGAAATTCGCCCTTGTTTCCGCCAGGCGGGCGATCGCTTTTTCTTTTTCCGCGTTCAGTTCTTTGAGCTTATTCTCAAGCGATGAGAACTGGGCCGTCATCTCCCCGGAATTCTTTTCCGCGTTTTTCAGCGCAGCATCTTCTTTTGCCGTTTCGGACTCAAGCGATGCGAGGCTTTCAGCCTGTGCTTTTATGTTCTTTTGTATTATCTCTATCTCTATATCTATCTTCCCGAATATCTCGACCTTTCTCGTGCTCAGCCTGCTTTTTAGTTCCTGGGATACTCCCTCAAGGCCCAGCACCTCTGATTCAAGCATTGAAATGTCATCTTTCAAGCCGACCAAATTATCCAGGAAAGCTTTTTCTTTTGACAGGGATTCTTTTGCGTATTTGATGGAAAGTTCCAGCTCCGCGATCTTGTGCTTTTGGGATGATATCTCCATTTCCCTTTCGAATATGGGGTTCTTAAGGCTGTTCCATCCGCGGATGCTTTCTTCGGTCTTGCGGTTTATTTCTTCCAGATATGACCGGGCTTCCTCAAGATATTGTTTTGCATTGCCGAACTGGCTTTCGAATTCAGACATATTTTTGCGCTTTTCCTCAAGCTTTTCTTCCTTGGATCTTTTAAGAGAGCTCAATCTTTCTATTTCTTTCCTTATTTCACCCAGCCTTTCTTCAAGCTGGGATATCCTCTCTTTGCCCACATTTATTTTTGTAAGAGCCTCTTCGGAGGAAGCCTTGACAGTATCCAGGTCGGACCTGAGATGTTCTATTCTGGATTCTGTCTCCTTCAGGAAGTTCCTGAGGCGGGCCTTTTCCTCCTCTTCTTTTGCGGCCCCGTCCTCGGCTCCGTGGGTCCTTGCTTTGAGCTCTTCTATCTTTGTCCTTAAAGATGCCATCCGTTCGTTGAGCGATCTGATCTGTTTTTTTGCGAGCCCGATCTCAATTTTCCTGAGCCCTTCTTTTGCTTCTTTGTAACGCTTGGCTTTCTTCGCCTGTTCTTCAAGGGATGAAAGGTTCTCTTTTATTTCGCCTCTGAGGTCGTTCACCCTGAGCAGATTCTGTTCCGTCCCTATCAGCCGCCGTTCGGCGGATTTTTTCCTGAACTTGTACTTGTTTATGCCGGCGGCCTCTTCGAATATCGAGCGTCTGTCTTCGGGTTTGGAGCTGAGTATAAGGTCTACCTGTCCCTGGTTCACTATGGAATAGGCGCCGTTGCCTATTCCGGTATCCAGGAAGAGCTCTTTGATATCCTTCAGGCGGCAAAGGTTCTTATTTATGTAGAACTCGCTTTCTCCCGATCTGAAAACACGCCTTTTTACAAGGACCTCGCTGTACTCCGTTTTTAAATAGCCGTCGCTGTTGTCAAGCAGCAAAGAGACTTCAGCCATGGAAACCGGTTTCCTGGTGCTGCTTCCCGCGAATATTATCTCCTCAAGAGAAGCACCGCGCAGGTCCTTGATGCTTTGTTCTCCGAGTACGAATCTCATTGCGTCTATGATATTGGATTTTCCGCAGCCGTTCGGACCGACTACCGCCGTAACTGAGGGCGGGGGATCGAACAGGAACGATGTTTTGTCGGCGAATGATTTGAAACCTTTGAGGGCCAGCTCTTTAAGGTGCAATTTATTTCCCCAATTTTTTCTCTTAAAATTGATTATAACACAGGCAAAAAAATGAGGTCAAATTAAGAGGCTTTTTTGTGTTATAATCCTAAAAGAAAAAACGCATGTTCTCTACCATCTCGATACTCATCATATTCGTTGAAATATTCGCGGCAGGAGTGCTTTTTACAGGGGCTTATGTATTCATGAAGAAATTCCTTCAGGAATCAGAACGGAGCCTTCTGGCGCTGGGCTTTATATTCCTGCTTTTCGGTCTTTATGTCAGCGGGATAATATCCTCCCAACTCTTGTATAATATAGGGCTGTCCCGGGCGATCTTGTGGTCCGTTCACAAATCATTGAGCGCTGTTCTTGTTGCCGCTTCCTTGTCCGTTTTTCTCTACGGGGCCGAAAAAAGGTATGTGCGGATGCCATTTTTCTCGTATTTCGCATTTGCGTTGGCGATAGCTCTTACCGTAATGGGACTTATGTCCCTACCCAATGATATCTGTCTTAGCTCTTTGTCCATGCCGGCTTTTGAAACGACCCCGATAGTACATGTCAAGCTTATGTGGGTTTTTGCCTGGCTTGTGGTATCTGCAGGAGCTTTCATGGGAGCTCTAAGATCAAAAGATCCCAAGATCAAACGGCTTGAATATATGTCAGGAGCCTCAGCACTTTGCGTTGTTATAGCGTATCTGACATATTTCCTTTGCCCTTATGTATTGAGCGATCTTCTGGTCTTGTTCTCGTGGATCGTGATGTTCGTTGCTTTTTCCTGCTTTTTGCTGGCCAACATAATATCACCTGATGATGAACTTGCGCTTCAGCCTTTCAGATATTTGAGAACACGCATACTTATCAAGCTGATACTCATCTTTGTCCTTATGATAGTGCTCATAATCGAGGCTACGACTCTCGCTACTATTGCGGTTTCCAAGAACGCTCTTTCGAGGTCGGTGATAGAGGTGAACCGGCAAATAGCGCTTGAGGCGGCTTCAAGGATAAATGCCTATGCTAAAACCGGGAACCAAAGCCGGCTTGCGGACCAGGTAGCTCCATATATAAAACAGCTCGGCCGCGCGCGCGATAGAAGCATAATCGTATTTGACGGCGATAAAGATACGGTCGCATATTACGACAAAGAAACCAATGATCTGGCTTCTTCGACCATCACCCCCAAGAAAGCGATCGAGGCATTTTCTGACAGGTCCGGCGGATATGAATTTGAGGATAATGCCGGGATCAAATTGGTGGGCGCTTATGAGCCTGTTCCCGGTATCTCCTGGGGTGTCCTTGTGTCCCAGCCCGAGTCCGTAGCTTACGGCGAGATAAGGAAGGTCGAGACTACTTCGCTTTTGTTCGTTATCATAGGGATAATAATAGCTTCGCTTGCGGGCGTGTTTTTCTCCAAGAACATCGAGAGGTCCATTAATTCCATAATCAAGGGTACCGAGGAGGTAAGGCGAGGCAATCTTGATTTTGAGATAAATACTGATTCCGAGGATGAAATAGGGCATCTTGCAAAAGAGTTCAATATGATGACGACCGAGCTAAAGGAGAGCCAGGACCACCTTATAGCTTCCGAGAAATTAGCCGCTTTGGGGACCATGGCCGCCGGCATGGCGCATGAGATCAAAAACCCTCTTGTGGCTTTAAGGACATTTACTCAATTGCTCCCGATGAAATGGGAAGACAAAGAATTCAGGGATAAGTTCGCTTCAGTGATCCCGCCGGAGATAGATAAGATAAACAAGATCGCCGAAAATCTCCTAAAATTCGGCCGTCCTTCCAAACCGGAATTCAAGCCTATCAACGTGGAAACGGTGCTTGATGAAGTGCTTGAGCTGGTGGATAATCAGATCAAGAAGAACAATATACGCGTCAGCACAAAATTCGTCAAGACTCCCAAGATCAATGCAGATCCGAACCAGCTGTCCCAGGCTTTCCTTAACATAATAATGAACGCCATACAGGCCATGAAGGATGGGGGGGAGCTTATCGTCAAGACAGATGTAGGGCATGTTATCCAGCTTGGCAAGATCACAAAAAGCGGTTTCTTGAATTCTGCCAGAAAAGAAATAGAGGCCTCAGGGAATAAAATACCCATGATATTCGTTGAGGTGACCGATTCCGGTCCGGGTATATCGGAAGAGAACATGAAGAATATGTTCGATCCTTTCTTTACGACAAAAGAGAGCGGTACCGGGATGGGGCTTCCGATAACTCTCAGGATAATCGAGGATCATAACGGATCTATAAAATTGAGAAGTCAAATAGGCAAGGGTACGACTTTTATAATAATGCTGCCGCCGGTCGAGGTTAGCGAGAGCGAAGATCAAACCATATAGAATACGCTTTTTTCTTCCCCGTGGGCTTTTGCAACCGCCATTTTCTTTGCGTCTCCTTCGGGGTCATAAGCGCTGTTGAGCCGTTGAGTGTGAACGTTATCTTTATTGGCGCTGGCGGTATTGAAAGCGCCTCTGATATCGATCACTCCGCTTGTCTTTCCTATAGTAATATCTGCTGCCATATTAAAACCCTTTTTTCCTTTACCCAGTTATTAATCGTATTTATGCACAAAAAACTTGCATTCCCGCATATTATGAGCTCGCGTAAAAAAAGCTTAAATAGGCTGAAAAATCATATAGGACTGCTGCTCGGTTGAATATGGATGCAAAAACTTGCTACAATTAGCAAAATGTGCAAACGGTTTCTTGCAATTTTCCTGATCTTTGTAAATGTTATCCCTAACTTTGCATTTGCCCAGACATACCCTCAATTCGATATTTCCGGTTTTAAAAAATGGAAATTCCAGAAAATGACCGCCGACCCCGTATCAAACTATTATCTGGCTCAAACGCAGCTAGGTTGGATATCGGGAACGGCCTCCAGCGGACCGTGGGAAGAGAGGCTCTCTTTGAAGATCGACAGCAAGATAAACGAACATCTTTCGGTATCTTATGATATAGAGCAAGAACCGGAAACCCCCCAAAAATCCAATGTAAAAGTAAAATACGATAATTATGAGCTGAGTTTCGGGGAATTCTCCGCTAATTTTTCAGAGAACGAATTCATATCAGCTAATAAGTATCTGGACGGCGTAATGCTGGACTATAAGGATGCCGCCACTACGGTAAAAATAGTTCCATCAGCGAAATCAAAGAGCTACAATCAGGCTTTAACTTCGGGGGTCGGGAATAATACCCGAGGCCCTTACAGCTTGGGTCGCGGGTCCATTCTCGCTGGTTCAGAAAAAATATGGGTTAACGAAGTCCCTCAGACGAGAGGGATAGATTATACGATAGATTACTTTGAGGGCAAGGTGACATTCACCAATATTCTTTCCCCGACCGATTCCTACACATACACTTACGAATATACGAATATAATAGACCTGTTCTTTCCTACGGTCTCAAAGAGAGAATTCTTCGGTATATCAGGATCGACTTCTATGAACCGCTTCTTATTTGAACCGGAAACAAAGCCGTCCGTTGTGATCCCTTCACACGAAGCTTCGGAGGTCCTTCCGGACGCTTCTGTCACGGCAGAGGCCGATCTGCAAGGCGCTTCCTCTGGGGTGTTCCGTCTAAAGAACAGGCCTTTGGTTGAATTTTCGGAGACCGTAATGCTAGATGGCGTGCAGCTGAAAAAGCTCGAAGAATACTCATTGAATTATAGTGACGGGACCCTGGTGCTTTTTACCGATATTGTGCCGTCCGAGACCAGGCCGCTTACCGTGTCTTACCGGTACTATGATACGGTATCTTTGTCAGAAAATATAACCGGCACCGACAGCAGGGGGCCGTACGGTCTCAAGGCGGACAAAATAGTCCGCGGATCCGAAAAAGTATTCGTGAACGGCAAAGAGAATTTTATAGACCTGGACTATTCCATGGATTATCCTTCCGGGAAGATAACCTTTAACTCGAAAATAGCGCCTACATCATCGATATCTATAAAATACGATGCCATAAAGACCATAATGCTCATGCCGAGAGACAGCGGCAACTCTTTTAAGATAGGCGCCACTTATCTTAAAGAGACAGCCAAAAAAGGTGCCGGGTCGGCTACCGCCACGATAATAGAGAGCCATAAGGGCAGTGAAATAACCAATAATTTGCTTAACCTGAAACATTTTCCTATAGATGACTCTCAAACTGTCACGGTAAGGATCAACGGAGTGGATTATACCGATTTTTATGTTCCTACGGCAGATGCCCAGGCCCAGCCTTTGCCTTACATAACGGATTTTGCGGACCCTACGGATGGGTTTGCCACCGGCACACTCAAATTCAATACAACGCCGGCTGGTACGGACGATATCACCGTTGTTTATACGTATAAGAAGAGCATTTACGGTAAATTCTCGGGATCAGGGAACGGGTCCCAAGGCCCGTATTATATAACCAACATGGCCCAGGTAGTGCCGGGCAGCGATGTAAGCCTTCTGGTAAGGTCCGAGGGTTCATCCGTGATAGAGACTTATCCCAAGAACAGCAGCAAGAGCACTTTGGACGGCAAATATAAGATCAATTACAACTATCCGTATATTCCATATATAACTTTTAACGAGCCCTTTCCTATAGAGAAGAAATTTGAGATCACTTTCTACTATGTCCCGTCGAACGGCTCGTTCCAGGACAGCGATCTTAACCATGACGCTTTGGGCATCACCTCCGGGGTCAAGATCTCGGATAGGGCTGCCTTTGACGTGGCTTTTGGCATGAGCAGGACCGACCAGCCGAACGTTACAGAATCAAAACAAGACACGTTTACCGGAAATAATACCAGAGGGCCTTATCAGCTTACCCAGACAAATATCATAGAAGGCAGCGAAAAAGTCTATGTTAACGGGTTCCAGCAGAACAAGGATATAGACTACTTCATGAACTATTCCACCGGCCAGATAACTTTCTATTATCTTACTTTGACTCCCGCGGATACGGTCAACATACAGTATAATTACCAGTCCACAAGCGGGATATCGACTTCCACTGACGTAAGGACCGGAAAGGCTTTTAGGATAGGCGGATCAGGAAGGCCGACCGACGATATTGCGGTGAGCGGGGTCTTTAAGGAGATAGAACCGGAGTTCTCTCCTTTTGAATCAACGAACATAGGTTCTGGCAGCCAGCAGAAAGGGCTTAATATAGCTTATTCTCCCAAGACCTTTTTCAGCGCTACCGGAAGTTTGCTTGAGACCAAGAACCAGATCGGCGCCAATAAAGGATTTTATACATGGACTACAGACAGGAATGCGGCTCTCAATCTAAATATACCGAATATCGCGGACGCGGGGGTGGCTTACAGGAACTATAAGTCTCTGGATGATATAGTGCCCGGAGCTTCGGCCCATTCGGTCGATACCGTCTCCAATGTGTTCTCAGGATCTGTAAATCCAAGGCAGCTGGACATTTTTGGGGCAAAACTGACCAACAGGAATAATTTCGCGAAGAACGAGACCAATAATTATCTGAACAATACGGCTACCCAGGTCAACTACTTCAGGACCGGTAATACCATGAATTTGACCGACAGAGTTACTCTGGGGCTTGATTACCAGGTCAGCGAGCCCGTTTCGTCCTCTCCGGAGGGAATATCGGCGCACTCAATATCCAAGGATTATACTTATGACGCTTTCTGGGACCTTAAGTTCGGTCCTATACGGAATTTTTCAGCCAGAGGGAAAATAATAACCCACGATCAGAAGGACATAGTGAACGACACATCTAACAACACCAGGAACCAATCGATAAACGTGGTGTTGGACCCGTTCCAGAACATTTCCACCTCGCTGGACAAGAGCAGGAGCGAGACTCTCAGCGTGCAGGAAGGCAAACAGAACCCTTCTACCGAGCGGAACCAGTATTCGGTTCGTTATTCGCCGCTGTCAAATCTTTCGGTGAACTATACTAATTCAGATGACAGGTCTTACCAGGAAAGCGGGGCAAGGAACAACGGTATAAATAATACGGTGTCGATCAATTTTACCCCGATATATTTCCTGAGGTTGGGGACCACGCTCAACAACCAGAACCGCGATACCACTGCGGTGTCCGGTACCATAGAGACCACGACCAACCAGGTAAGCGAGTCCAAGAACTATACGGCAGGCGTGACCTTCAGGCCTTTTAATCTGATGACGCTTAATTCCGATCTTATAGTAGAAAATTACAAGAACGACAACCAGCTGGGTAACATACATACCGAGACCCAGAACATAACCACAAGGACCGGGGTATCTTTTTCTCCAATGCCTATAATGAACGTTTCGGGGAATTTTTCAAAAAAGATCACAAAAGATATTTTAAAACAGTCCGAAACCCCCAAAGAGAACTGGGACGCAGCTGCTTCCCTCAGGGTCTTTAACTGGGGGACCCTCACTTATAACTGGGCGCAGGAGAGGAACCTTGGCGAAGTGCAGGCCGGAGCGGTCACGAGTTTCGACATCCTGAAAATAACAAATGAAATGTCATTCAGTTCCACGATACCTCAGTCGAGCCCGGTCCTTTCAAGCGTGGTGCTGAGCGCGAATTATAAAACAATGGTGTATTCGGACAACCTCAACAGTGCGAACAGTTTTAAGGCGTCGGCAATGACGTTCGAAGGCACTCTGAATTTCTGATCTTATTTAAGTACGACCAATTTGCCTTTTGCTGCAGTTGACGATCCCTCTATATCTTTGGCAACGACCTGGTATATATAGACACCGTTGGATGCGATCCGGCCGTCTTCGAGAACTCCGTTCCATGAAAATGAATTTGTCCCGAACGAGCCGCTCTGCAAAATTACCTTTACGGTCTCTCCGCGCATGTTCATTATCCTGACGGTGATCTGGGCGGGTTTAGAAAGTTCATAGAAAAAAGTCGCGGTCTCCCTTCCGGCGGCAAAAGGGTTAGGGCAGGTCTGAAGCCCTGAAAGAACGACATTTGTAGTAGTGGATGTTTCTATCTGATGAGTGTCTCCAGGCGCTCCGGAAGGGGACCTTGACGTGTTGCCGGCCCCATCCGTTGCCTGGATGAAATAGTCAATGTTGCTTATCACAGATGCCGCGGGGATCACTCCGTTGAAGTTATTGGTGCCGGCCTCTTTTGTCATGGGAGAGTTCTGCCACACGCAAGTATCGTTCTTAAAATACAATGTCGCTGACGGAGAATTAGTATAATCGTCGGCTATAACAGCGGACACCGTAATATCCGTTTTGAAGCCGGCAGCAGTGTGCGAAGGGGTCTCTATGGTAGGAGGAGTAGTATCGTTGGCTGTCGCGGCCGTGACCGCTGATAGCGCATCAATGCGCCCGGAACCGTAGTTGTTATTGGGATAGGATGTGTCGCCTCTCCTATATGCCGTGTTCCTGATTATCGTTCTTATGGTCGAAGGCTCCAGGGATGAATTAGCTTCCAGCATTAAAGCGGCAACGGCTGTTGTGTGAGGACAGGCCATTGAAGTGCCGCTCATATACTCGTATTGGTCAGAATCTATATAAGAAGACTTTATCGACACCCCCGGAGCCGAAATGTCCGGTTTTGTATAAGATGTTCCCGACCATGATATGGGACCTCTTGAACTTCCGCTCCAGATATCATCTGACAGAAGAACGGCACCGACGCCTAAAGCGCTGGGGGTGTTTCCCGGGCTTGTAGTGGTGCCAGAGCTTGGGCCTTCGTTGCCTATTGCGGCCACTATAAGGACCTTTGCTACTGAATCCCAGTTGTCCACCATATCTTTCCATAGTTCGTCCGCTATTCCTATGGCGTCCGATCCCAGCGAAAGATTG
>CALFCX010000026.1 GCA_937950635.1 uncultured bacterium | reverse complement strand
GGAAGCACATATTGGACCTCTCCCATGATATCGACTTTGTCCATGATAGGCTTTTGGACTTCGCAACCTATCGCAAAGCTTGACCCTCCGTTACCGGTATAAAGGGACCCTTTCGGCGATATAGTGAGGTCGGAAGAACTTTTTTTAACGACTTTTGCTGCCGGTTTAGGTGTGACCTTTTTCGGAGCAACAGTTTTTTTGGCAGCGGCAAATGATGCAGTTGAAAGCACCAGCGTCGCGACCAAAGCAAAACTCATCACTTTCTTCATTACTTTCTCACCCCCTTCTTGATCTTTTTTTAAAGGCAATTGACTGATTATCTGCTGTTCCTTAAGAAGTTCGCAAGAAAATTCTCCGCCAGGTCCTTGCAGCCGAGCCCGAAAGCTATCGCGCCGGCAAGAGCAAAGAACCCGAGGATGATGTCCGGCCTGGCAAGGAAGACGGAAGTGGATATGCCGAGCTTGTCCAGCCCAAGCACCACACCGAATATGACAACGGCATATTGGAACACCCTGGCTATCAGCTTATATCCGGGAAGATTTATCAATCCGCCGATAAAAAGTATGACACCCGAAAGGAAGGAAGCAAGGACCACGGAAAGTATCAGGACAAATGAAGCGTTGACCGCGTTTATTGTCACATATGACAATACTTCCCGAAGTATATCAAGAGCGCGCATGAATCCCATGGAATAAATGACCGCGACACAAAGAGAAAGGAACACACCCCAGAATGACAGGTCGCCTAAAAGTTCGATCGTGTTGGCGCTCAATTCGGATTTTTTCAGCAGCCCCTTCAATTTAATGCGGTCGGACAGTTTCTCAACGTTAAGCAGGTCCAGGACGTAAACAACTACTATCTGTACAAGCTTTGCCAAAAGGAACGCTATCACGACAAACAAAGAAGCCAGGCCTAATTTTTGTATATGAACACCCAAGGAAGTGGAAAGGAACGAGATATCCGGCATTATAGACATAGACCCGGCCCTCCTTTTTGGTTTTTAGATAAGCATCACGAGTATGGAAGCGGCGATGAATGTCACGGCAATTATGGTCGTAAGCCTGTTGAGCCCTTCTTCGAGTCCTTTTTGCGAGCCGAATATGTGAGCGGTACCGCCTATCCCCCCGAGCCCCTCGCCTTTGGCGCTGTGCAGCAATACGGTAACTATAAGCCCCAAACCGGAAATTATCTGTACCAACAAAAGGAATGTTTTCATATTTACGGATATTATTGTGGCATAAAAGCGAGGGGCTTGTCAAATATTGCTGACAGCTCCGGATCCGTTAGCCGTCAACGTTGCAGGACACTTCCGTCTCTACCAATTATAAAATATCCTATTGAAGGGTGTTTTTTAAGATACTCCGCTGATCTTTTCTTTTCCATAAGAAAAACAGCAATGGATGAAATAGGGATCGTTGAATCAATGTCTTTGATGATCGTAACACTTGCAAGATCGTCCGCAGGGTGTCCTGTCCGGGCATCGATTATATGATGATATTTCTTACCGCCTATCTCGACATATCTTTGATATACCCCGGAAGTCAGGACAAGTTTATCTTCAACAACGACGGTTTTTCTTATCTCTTCCGGGTCGAACGGGTCTTGTATCCCTATTTTCCAACCGCTGCCGTTACCTTTCCCCAACGCCAGGATATCGCCCCCAAGACTTACAAGAGCATTGCTCATCCCTCTTTCCTTTAATAATCCGGCGCATTTTATGAGCGCATATTCTTTGGCTATCCCTCCGAGGTTTATACTGATTTTTTTCGAGGCGAATTTTATCTTCTTTCCGTCTTTTGAAAGAACGATCTTCCTATATCCGGTATTTGCAACGGCCTCTGATATTTCCCTGTTCGTGGGGATGCGTTGTTTCTTCGCGGTTTTTTTCCACACCTCCCATACCGGAAAGAAAGTAATATCGAACGCTCCTCCGGTGAGCACTGACATTTGCAGCGATCTGCGGACCAGAGCCTGTTCGTCAGCCGTTAAAGCAACAAAACCATACGGAGCTTCCCTGTTTATCACAGAGATACGGCTTTCAGGATCGTAAAAATTAAGGTCGGATTCTATTTTTTTAAGCAGCGCTTTCACGTCCCCGGCAACGGAAGCGGCTTTCTCGCGATCGGAAGAGATTATTTTGACCTCACAAACGGTGCTCATGACCGGGAAAGACCCTTCATATACCGCGACCGGAGAACATCCGCAAAATAATAAGGACGAGAATATTGCCGCAAAGAAGAATAAAAACGTTTTCATATCAGGCATCCCCGTGCGGACAGGCCGAGACCTGCCCTACATTTTGACTATAGCCTTCTGCGGGCAAACGTCAACACATATACCGCAGCCAGTGCACAGCGTATAATCGATCACTGCCAGATTATCAATAACCTTTATGGCCCCGACCGGACACTTTTTTTCGCACAAGCGGCAGGCGATACAACCTACTTTGCAGGCTTTGCGCGTATCCTGCAAAGTATCATGCGACTTGCAGGCAACTATGACTTTCTTCGACGCCGGGATAAGTTCGAACAATCCCCTCGGGCAGGTCTGGACGCATTTTCCGCAGGCTTTGCACTTTTCTTCGACGACCACCGGAAGCTTGTCCTCGTTCATGTAAAGGGCTCCGAAAGGGCACATTTTTACGCAATCGCCCATTCCCAGACAGCCGAATGAACAGGCCTTATTCCCCCCGGCGGTTATGTTCAGCGCGGAACATGATGTGATCCCGTGATATTCGAATTTTTCGGACCTCTTGCTTTTCCCGCCTCTGCACAAAAGGGCTGCGATGCGCCTTTCCGCTTTCCCGGCCTCTACGCCCATGATCCCTGCTATCTCCTGCGCGACTCTATCTCCGCCTACCGTGCATCTGTTGGGTTCCGCAGATCCTGCCGCGACGGCGGCGGCATAACCCGAACAACCCGGGAATCCGCAGGCACCGCAATTCACCGAAGGAAGAGCCTGCATTATCGCTTCTACCCTGGGATCTTCTTGCACTGCGAACATCTTTTCTGCCGCCGCAAGAAGCAATCCGAGAAAAAGCCCCGCGACTCCAAGGCTCAGGACCGATAAAAAGATCATTTTAACAGCACCTCTTCATGATTTACGCTCCGAACATTCCCACGAACCCCATGAAAGAAAGGGACATAAGACTTGCCAAAATGAATATTATAGGATAGCCTTTGAGCGCTTCGGGTATCGGGGCATTCTCGAGGCGCTCTCTCATGCTCGCAAATATAACGATCGCCAGCATAAAGCCCAAAGAAACCCCTATTGAGAAAACTATCGACTCAATAAGGTTATACTTATAATCCACGCTCAGGAAAGCGGTACCTAATATGGCGCAGTTGGTGGTGATCAAAGGAAGATAGACCCCAAGGGCCCTGTAAAGCACCGGAAAAGACTTTTTCATGAATATTTCTACAAGCTGGACCAGGGACGCTATGACAAGGATAAAGAAAACGGTCCTCAAAAATACCAGGTTCAACGGC
>CALFCX010000025.1 GCA_937950635.1 uncultured bacterium | reverse complement strand
GAGATGTAGCCGTGACTGGAGTTCAGACGTGTGCTCTTCCGATCTCTTACCGTTCGCAGAGGAACCTATCCGTACATACGGCTGCGGCTGTTTCGGCGCTTGTGTTAGGTATATTGCTGCGGATATCGCTTGCCGAAATGGCGTTGATCGTTCTGCTCATCGCGAACGTCATAGTACTTGAGCTGTTGAATACCGCGATAGAAGAGATCGTCAATATGCTCACTCTCAGCAGGAAAATGAGAGCCATGGTGGCCAAGGACGTATCCGCGGCCGCGGTTCTAGTTGCGGCGGCTGCTTCCGTAGTGATAGGCTGTTTGATCTTTGTTCCTAGGATCGTTAACCTGCTTATAGGTGGCCAATGGGCAATATAATAGTTCTTTTTGTTTTTGTGTCCCTTTCGGCGTTCTTTTCGCTGTCTGAGACGGCTCTTACGTCAGTCAGCCGTATCAAGGTCAAAAAAATGCTGGATAAGGGCTACTTCGGCGCTAAATTCCTGAAAAAACTGAGAGAAGATCCAAACAAGATGCTTGCTACGATACTTGTAGGCAATAATGTGGTCAATCTCGCCGCAGCTTCTTTGGCCACCTTTATGTTTATAGAGTTCTTTGCCGGGAAACGCATACTTAATGAGGGCGTGACGGTCGCTGTTTCTACTCTTGTCATGACGTTGATCATTCTCGTGCTCGGTGAAATAGTTCCAAAGACTTCGGCCCTTAAGTATTCCGAAAAGATCTCCATCTCCGTAGCTCCGCTGATCTGGGCCCTGTCGATAGTTCTTACTCCGGTCATATATTTGCTGGATCACATCTGCCGGCCTTTGCTGCGGCTTGTTGGGGCGGATGTGAAGAGCGAAGGGCCTTTTGTTACCGAAGACGAACTGAAAATACTTTTGAGCATGGGAGAAAAAGAGGGGGTTCTCGAGACCTCTGAGAACAAGATGATCCACAGCATATTCGAGTTCGGAGATACCGTTGCCAAAGAGGTCATGGTGCCGAAGCCGGACATGTTCTGCCTGGACATAAACACACCCATGGAAGAAGCCATTAAGAAGATATCAGATGACGGCCATTCCAGGATCCCGGTGTATGAGGGGTCCTCAGAGAACATCACCGGACTGGTCATCGCAAAAGACCTTATTAAGATATACAGCAAGAACGGGAAAGCCGAGCTTAAGGATGTGATGCGTTCTCCGCTTTTTGTGCCGGAAACCAAGAAGCTTGATGAGCTGTTGAAACTAATGCAGTCTTCAAGGACGCATATAGCCATAGTGGTGGACGAGTACGGGGTCGTCGCCGGGCTGGTTACGCTTGAGGACCTTCTTGAGGAGATAGTCGGGGAAATAGAGGATGAATTTGATAAAGAGGAAAAAGGCGTTGAAACGCTTCAAGACGGGTCCATTCTTGTTGACGCAAAGCTTTCAATAAAGGATGTCAACGAAAAGCTCGGAGCCAATATTCCGGAAGGGGATTATGACACCATCGGCGGGTTCATGCTGTCTCTGATAGGCAGACTGCCTTATGTGGGGGATGCGGCATCTTTCGGAGACCTCAGGATAACCGTTGAAAAGATATCCAAGAGAAGGATAACCCGCGTCAAGATAAGCCGGTAGTTTTGTAGTATAATTGGTAATGTTGAAGCTTTGGAAAGGCAAGGAGTGGCTGAAGATAAAAAACCCAAATATATCTTTGTAACAGGCGGGGTTGTTTCTTCCCTGGGCAAAGGTATCGCCGCCGCTTCAATAGGACGCATCCTCAAATCAAGAGGCCTTTCAGTTACCATCCAAAAGCTGGATCCCTATATCAACGTGGATCCCGGCACCATGAACCCCTATCAGCACGGCGAAGTTTTCGTTACGGACGACGGGGCCGAAACGGACCTTGATCTCGGACATTATGAACGGTTCATAGATGTGAGCTTGGGCAAGGTCAATAATGTTACCACCGGAATGGTTTATTGGACGGTCATACAAAAGGAACGCAGAGGCGACTTTTTAGGCGGCACGGTCCAGGTAGTCCCGCACATAACCAATGAGATAAAGGACCGTATAAGGCGCATAACAAAAGACAATCATTTTGATGTGGTGATATGCGAGATAGGAGGGACCGTTGGCGATATAGAGAGCCTTCCGTTCCTGGAAGCCGCCCGCCAGTTCAGCAAAGAAGCCGGAAGAGATAATGTTGTCCACATACATCTTACCCTTGTTCCTTTCCTGCAGTCGACGGGAGAATTCAAGACAAAGCCTACTCAGCACAGCGTAAAAGAGCTGAGAGGGATAGGGATACATCCGGAGATAATAATCTGCCGCTCCACCGAACCGCTGAACGGCGAGCTGAAGGAAAAAATAGCTCTGTTCTGTGATACAGACAAAGACGCTGTCATAGGGCTTTCCGATGTCAGCACGATATATGAGGTGCCTCTGGTCCTGAAGAAAGAAAAACTCGATGAGATACTGATAAAATACCTTGATTTGAAATGTAAAGATGAAGACCTGGCAGACTGGACAACAATAATAGATTCCATCAAAAACCCGCAAAAAACGGTAAGAATAGCCCTTGTCGGCAAGTATGTTGAGCTGGGTGACGCTTACAAAAGCGTTGTTGAAGCTTTGAAGCACGGAGGCATTGCCAATAAGGTCAAAGTGGATATCGTCTGGGTGAACTCGGAGAAAATAGAGAATGAAAAAGACCTGACCCCTTACCTCGGGAACGTTCACGGGATAATAGTCCCGGGAGGGTTCGGTTCCAGAGGTATCGAAGGGAAAGTAAAGTCCATAAGATTTGCCAGGGAGAACAAGATACCTTTCCTCGGGCTTTGTTTGGGAATGCAGTGTGCCGTGATAGAGTTCGCCAGGAACGTTTGCGGAATGAATGGCGCTCACAGCTCGGAATTTGAGCCTAAGACCCCTTATCCGGTAATAGATTATATTCCCGATCAGAGAAAAATAACCGATATGGGCGGGACGATGAGGCTCGGAGCTTATCCCTGCAAGGTCAAAAAAGGCACAAAACTTCACGAAGCCTATAAAGAGAGCGTGGTCGAAGAGCGTCATCGTCACAGGTATGAACTGAATAACGATCTTAAAAAACAGCTGGAAGACAAAGGGCTGGTCTGCAGCGGAATGTATGAAAAAGAGGACCTTGTCGAGGTCGTTGAGATAAAAGACCATCCTTGGTTTGTTGCAGTGCAATATCATCCTGAGTTCAAGTCAAGACCCAACAGGCCTCATCCTCTTTTCCGGGACTTCGTCAAAATGTCGGCTGTCCGGGCCGGCGAGCAGGAAAAGCTTTTCTAACCCCGGTTTTCTTTCTGCAACCATCGATTGTTTTCATCGATATATAACTGTATGGGAATATCCAGAGTATCTGTCAATATCAAGTCGGTCAATTCCAATATAGCGGGGCTGGGGCTGGCCAAATGCAATCCCCGTGATGTTGCTTCGGTAAGATCATCCGTTAACAGACTTTGGGGGCCAATGACATCACTTATTCATGAACAGGCGGCCAATGGGCACAGGTGTTCCCTGAATGCGGAGCCGTGCGGATTAGGCCTTCGGATCGACGGAAAGAACCTGGGAACATTAAGAGACCCTTTGGGTTTAGCGCGCTCAATGATCTCTGCTGGAATATCCGGACTGGATTTTTTTCCTGACCAACAGGGGATAGCTCGTGCCGGACATCTTGAAAAAACCATGGTAGCGCTGCTTTCCGGAGGTTTTAAGCCTGTTGAGACATCAACTGTCACTGTTCATGTTTTGGACGACCTTTTTGTCGATGAAGCCCAAAAAGGACTTCCTGTGAGCCCTAATATTTCATACATTGTTGCGGAAAAGCCTTCTTCTGTTCTCACCAGTACAGCACCCAGGTATATCGATTGCGAATGCAAAAAGCTCATGGCCGCGTCAAGAAAATATATTTCTCCCGATATGCCCATAGAGCTGAGAGACGTTGATTCGGCGATAGGGATATGGTCAAATATACTCGATATAGACACCTCGTTTTCCCAAAAGACCAGGATCATCAGCACGGTCTGCCATATCGCAAGACAGATATATGACCTGGAAGCCCCGATGGCCTTAAGAGACATGCCGAACGTGATAAGACTATGGAATTTTGCGAAACAAGTTATCGATACCGATGAGAGACTTGCCGGGGAAGCCGAAAGGCTACGCAAAGCCATGATGGACATGACTGATAAATGTTCTTTGGCGGAAGCTCCGGCGTCGGACCGGGACATAGATTCTTCCATAATGATCTACAGGGCGGTCATCAGCATGTGGGACAGAGAAGATCACAGAAGAAGAGCTCTTTTTTCCATGGTGAACAAGGCCGGAGAAATAACCTCTTTTAACATTCCTTTTGAGGAGAGAGATTTCGAGGGGGCACTGAAGATATGGAGAGCAATAAGGGAACTTGACAGCGGCGAAGGCGTTGCGGTAAAAGACACTCTTGTGAAAACCGCTAACAGGCTCATGGCCTCGCACAGGAAGATTTCGGAACCTGAAGTAGAGGCGGCTTTAATGCTGTGGTCAGAGGCTTATGAGACGGAGTCTTCCGAGCCGTTAAGATCAGGCGTGATCAGCAATGCCGTAAAAGTCCTGCATATCAATGCCAGGTCCTTAGCGGTCGATGTCCTGCAACGCGAGACCGGTTCTGTTAATTCGAATTTCAGGCTCAGGTGCCTTGCCAACTTGTATTATCTTACCAAAGACCTTGCCCATGCTATCAGAATAATCGATGCCAATTTTATGTTCGACAGGGAAATGCTGTATCTTAAAGCGGAGTGCTTAAGGAAACAGCGCAAATACGACGAATCAATCGTTCTTGCCACTGCCATAATAAATTCCGAGCAGGATAACGGTATCTTTGCGAGGCTTCAGGCATATTTGTGCAGGGGATACTGCGTATTAGTTCTTTCTCGAAAAAAAGGGGCCCAGGAATTAGGGGACGCGCTGTCAGATTTTGATAAGGCGATCTCAATGGCTGCGGCTGCCGGCATGCCGGTTCCTCCCAGGGCTTATACCGGAAAAGCCATAGCTTTTATGTCGATGGGTGACAGGGAAAGCGCCAGGCAATGCGCTATGAAAGCGCTTGAACTTGACCCTCGCAACGATAAAGCGGAGAAGCTTTTAAGCTCCATCCGTCCATAATGCTTACTTTTTTCACGAAAGCATAATATAATAAGAGACGGAGGAGTGGCCGAGTGGTTGAAGGCGGTCGCCTCGAAAGCGACTATACCTTAACGGGTATCGGGGGTTCGAATCCTCTCTCCTCCGTTTTCTCCTAAGGAGAAAACGGCTTTTTGCGGACGCAAAAAGTTTTGCGCCAGCAAAAGGTTGGAGAGGGATGAGAAAGGCGCTGTTCCGCCGAGCGAAGCGAGGAAAAGCGGTCGACACCCGAGCTCCTAAGCGAGGTGAGACCGCGGCAGGAAAAGCGCCATGGCCCGAAGCCTCCGAGCTCCTGCGAGGAGCGGAGGCCGAATCCTCTCTCCTCCGTTTTCTCCTAAGGAGAACTGTGATGCGGAAAATATTGATATTTTTGGCCGTTTTGCTTGCTTTGGCCGCCGTATCGGTAGAGATATATTCTTATTTTAATGACCCCAACCGCCCGAAGGAATTAAAGGCGACATTCGTGTGCGAACAAGGGAAAAAAGTAGATGTTGTTTTTTATTTCGCGGAAAACCCAATGGCTGATGTTACTTTAAGTGACGGGCGCAGTTATCTGCTTTCTCAGGGGATGTCGGCTTCCGGGGCCAGATACGTAAATCCCGATGAAAGTTTTGTCCTCTGGATAAAAGGGGATACCGCCTTCATAGAAGAGAACGGAAAAAGAACGTTCGACGGCTGTATTATGAGGCAAAAGTAAGCGGACAGATCCGTAAAAGTCCGATATTCCCAGGTATTTTCCGCGATAAACACCACAATATATGTTGAAAAACTGAAATTTCGCAGTAACATCATCGATATATCAATAGAATTAATTTAGAAAGGTTTTTTCAATGTTAAACAGCGCTCGTTTTTGTGTGGGAATGAGATCCCCTCAGATATTATTGGCTCCTCATACCGATCGCGGAGGGGTTCCCAGGCTCAGCCCTGATATTGCCCAGCAGAGAGCTGTCGCTGCCGTACAAAACAATATTCCCGTTAGAGTAACTCCCGGCTTGAGGCCTCTGCTTTCAGGTATCGCTGCGTTGCCGGAACTTAAGAAAGCCGGACTGTCTCAAAAAGAGCTGGCCGGATATGTGCTCAGGACCAATGAGGACGGTTTTTATTACCGCCGGGGGGAAGCTCCGCTTGCAGTTCTCTTGAGCGGACAGCTTGCAACCCATCTCGGGGTAGAGGAGATACCTCTTTATTATACGATAACCGGATCGGGCACCGTTGATTTCGGAGGAAGAGGAGTGGCGAGGGAGGCTACCGATCTTTCGAGGGGTATGAGAAAAAAGAACCCGATCGCTGAAGTCCTTTTTGACGGCGGAAAATCCTTCTGCATGGTTGACAGGGACGGTTTTCTTACCGTATCCGCGGTTTACGGGGACCTTGACCTTTTTGCTCAGGGAGATGTGCTTGCAAAAGGCGGCATGAGGATAATAACCAAGAATATAGACGGCTCTGCTGCGGAGCAGAGGGTTTTGGACGTTGTTGAAAAGAGCTGCAAGGCTTTCATTGATCTTGGTACGCTCGGCAGAAGCAGGATGGAAGGGCCAGATATGTGTCCTGTGGATGTCGGAGTGGTAATGGAGCGCATGGATTCGATAGGGCTCCAGGCAGAAAAAGACCTGGGAATAGAGCTTTATCCTCTGACTACAAGCGGTCCCGCGGAAAAAGGTTTCTTTTCTCATAACGATTGGAGGGTGACTTCTTATTCGGTAATGGAAAGCCTTGCCGCGCTTTTTGAACACCATCATATACTTTACGACTTCGGTATAGATCCCTCAGGCGAAAGGCCGATGCTTATACAAGGGTTCGGCGAGGTCGGAAGCAATGTTGCAAGGCTCATAAAAGAGCTTGACCGCTACAAACATGGAAGGTTCATGATCTCGGGATTTTCGGACGAATCCGCGGGCTTTTTCAGCAGGGAGGGTTTTGATCCCGACCTTTTATACGCTCTTGCTTGTGAACGCGAGGACAGGATAAGCGGAAAAATGGGGCCCGACAAGATGGCCCTACTCACAAAAAGCAGGTACTATCCAAAGCTCGAATCGTTCAGGCTCGGTTCTGCGGACGATCTGCTGACCCGCCCTTCCATGATACTATTGCTTGCAGGTCCGGGTTACGTGATAAGGTCGCAGGCGGATGTAGACGCTCTGTGTTGCAAGATAGTAGCTTCTCCCGCCAATAATCCTCTCGGCACAAGACAGTCTTCAAAAGAAGATGTGAGAGCTATTGAAAGAGCCATGGTTTCAAGAAAGATAATTTATCTTTTGGACTGGCTGGTCAATCCGGGCGGTATCGGCACTTCGAAAGAAGAGGTCGTACACAGAATAACTTCCGGCGGTCTTGAAAATCTCACAGGAGAAGAGAACAGGCTCTGGCTCCGGGAACATGTGACCGAAGGGGACATAAGCGATGTTGCCTGGGCTAATATGTTCTGGGCACTTAAATTGTGGAGAGATTCGCAATATCAAACACCTATGAGCGAACTGATGGAACAACGGGTCGACGATATATTGGCCGAAAAAAAATATGTCCTGTTGAACTGGCCCAGGGAAGAGCGCCTTGCCGACAACCTCATGCGGCTTGATACCGCCACTATGATCGCGAAGATGAGTGTTATGAACAGGGACCTTGCGGGACTCACGGCGGAATTCAGAACGCTTTTAAGGGACGTTGATGCCCCGGAAATGAAAAGAAGGGTCGCTGCTTATGTCCTCGGCAAATCCGCCCGCGATGAGAATATAATACCTCTGTTGAATATCCTGGAGAACCCTGAGGAGTCGGACATAATGTTCCGTCAGGCGGCTGTGGGGCTGGTATATACTCTGGTGAACAAAAAACAACAGGGGCCTTATCTGGTCGCTATAGACAGGATAAAAGCTCTGTGGAGAAAGATAAATGACGGGTCGTTCCCTGTAGGCCATTCAAGAAAAGTACCTATGCAGTGGCTGATGTCGATGCTTGAGATACCGTCCGTATAGTATAATTTGCGTATGCGTTACATTATGATGCGGATATCTGTATCTCTTGTTGCGGTCGCGGTTCTCGGTTCTTTTGTTCTTGCCGGCTCCGTCTGCCAAAAATACCCGTCTTCGCAGGTCAAAGGCGCCGGGCCTCTGCCATATAACTACAGGATCATAGACGGCCATATACACGCGGGAGGGCATCCTCTCAACCCTTCGAATGATTTTGGCAATAGTGACGAACAAGTCCTTTTGATACTATCGTATTTAAGATCCTGGGGGGTTGATACCGTTATAGACCTTGAGAACACCAAAAGAGTGCAGGAGAGATATAAAGGGCTATTGTCAAAGTCCGGCATGAAAAGGCTGCATGTTCCCATGAGCGCGTCCAAAATGCCTGATAAAGAACAATGGTCCGCAATAAAAAAAGCTATGGAAGGCCCGGTGTATATCCACTGCAAGTGGGGAGCCGACAGGACCGGTGCCGTGATCGCGAAATATCTTGTCGAAGAAAAAGGATATTCTCCGGAAGCGGCTTTTAACTCTGTCATAAGCGGCGGTTCGCATGCGGGAGCAATGGGCGGTCTTAAGACTACAGAGCATTACACCAAACTTATCAGGTTTTTCTGGCCCGGCTATTGCAACTGATGTTATAATCTTTCCATGCTCGATCTCATAAAGGACGCAAGCTCCGGGATCCTGTACTACAAATGGACCGCGAACGATCCGGACATGGTATTACTTCTCGTTCACGGCATGGGCGCTCACAGCGAAAGATGGAAGGCCTTTGCCGATTTTCTTTTAAGCAGGAGCATTTCAAGTTATTCTCTTGAACTCCGCGGGTTCGGACAGACCACGGACTACAAAGGGCATATCGACTCTCTTAATGTGTATTACAAGGATGTATCGCGCCTTATAGAGATAATAAGGGCCGAAAACCCCGGAAAAAAGATCGTGCTTGCCGGAGAAAGCATGGGCGGGCTCATAGCTTTTGAGTTCATATCGAAATATCCGGAAAAGATCGACGCGCTTGTATGTTTCTCGCCGGCGTTCGGCAATAAAATGAATATAAACATCCCTGCGGTAATTATCCCGCTTCTGTATGATCCAAAGAGGCAGCATGTCATGCCGTTCACTTCGGATTGGTGCACGCGCGATGCCGCGTATCAGAAAATAATGGACGCGGACCCTAGAGAGCACAGATTTGCCAGTTCATCTTTGCTTCTTCAGCTGCTGTTTGCCCAGATAAGGTCGATGTTCAACGCGCCAAAAGTGCAGAAACCGGTCATGTTCCTCCTGGCGGGGGATGATAAAGATAAACTGGTGGAACCTAAAGCCGCGAAATCGATATTCAAGCGCATGAAAGGCGCCGACAAAAAACTCATCCAATATCCGGATATGCTCCATGCTTTATCTATTGATAACGGAAAAGAAAAGGTGTTTGAAGATATTTACTGCTGGATCTCGGGTTTGAAATGAAAAAAGAACTGGTACTCTCGATCGATCAGGGCACGACCGGATCACGCGCTATCGTTTATGATAAGAACGGCAACAAAGTTGCCAGTGCCTATAATGAATTCCCTCAATATTTCCCAAAACCCGGCTGGGTGGAGCACGATCCAGAAGAGATATGGAAGAGTGTTAATAAGTCGATACAAAAAGTCCTTCAAAAAGTAAGTCCGGGACGCATTGCCGCGATCGGTATCACGAACCAGCGCGAAACCACTGTTGTCTGGGATAAAACCACCGGCAAGCCGGTCCATAATGCGATAGTCTGGCAGTGCAGGCGCACGGCGGACAGATGCGAAAAGATCAAGAAAAACAAAAAACTGACAGCTTATATCAAGCGTACAACGGGACTTCCTGTTGATGCATATTTTTCGGCGACGAAGATCGAGTGGATATTGAAGAGAGCTGAAGCGCTGAAGTCTAAAGTGCTGAAGTTCGGAACAACGGACAGCTGGGTGCTTTGGAAATTAACGGGTGGCAAGGTGCATGCTACAGACTATACGAATGCATCAAGGACGATGTTGTTTGATATTAAGAAGAAGAGGTGGGATAAGAGGTTGTTGAGATCTTTCAGGATACCGGAAACGACCTTGCCGCAGGTCAAGAGATCGAGCGGATTATTCGGAAAGACCGTTAAAATAGGGCGATTGCCGGCCGGCATTCCGATAGCGGGAATTGCCGGAGATCAGCAGGCAGCGCTGTTCGGACAGACGTGTTTTGACCCGGGCGAGGTAAAAAATACTTATGGGACCGGCTGTTTCATGCTGCTCAATACCGGGAAGAAGTTTATGATATCAAAAGCCGGTCTTATAACCACGCTTGCCTGTGACGGTTCAGGCGGGCCGTGTTATGCGCTTGAAGGGGCGATATTCATTGCGGGAGCTGCCGTGCAGTGGCTCCGTGACGGACTGAAAATAATAAAAAGGTCTTCCGATACCGAAAAGATGGCACGGTCTTTAAAAGACAACGAAGGTGTTTATTTTGTTCCGGCTTTTGTCGGACTCGGAGCCCCTTACTGGGACCAGAACGCCAGAGGCATGATCTGCGGGCTTACCAGAGGGACCCGGCCGGAACATCTGGCCCGCGCTGCGCTTGAGGCCATGTGTTATCAGACCAAGGATGTGCTTCTTGCTATGGAAAAGGATTCCGGATTGCGTATTAACGACCTGAAAATAGACGGAGGAGCCGTGGCCAATGATTTTCTTTGTCAGTTCCAGGCGGATATCCTTCGAGCAAAAGTGATAAGGCCAAAGGTGATCGAGACCACGTCGCTTGGAGCCGCGTATTTGGCCGGGCTTGCCGTGGGGGTGTGGAAAAATGCTCTTCAGATAAGAAAATGTTGGCGCATGGACAAGTTTTTTGTTCCAAAGATGGATGCGGACAGATCCGCTCAAAAATATGCCGGATGGACAGATTCCGTAAAGAGAACCCTTTCTAAATGAACAGACCTTATGATGTTGTCATCATCGGTGGCGGAGTCGTAGGTACGGCTGTCGCCCGCGAGCTGTCCCGGTACAAGTTAAAGATCGCGCTTCTTGAAAAAGAAACAGAGCTCGCCTTTGGCGTTTCAAAATCCAACAGCGGCATCATTCATCCCGGCACACAAAATCCATCAAATTCACTAAAAGGCAGGCTTTGTGTTCGGGGGAATACGCTTATTCGTAAACTTGCCAAAGAGATCGGAGTGGAATTCAAAGAAGTAGGGGAGCTTATCGTCATATTCGATCAGGCGGATATGGGCAAGCTGGAAAAGATAAAAAGTGAGGCTGAAAAACTCGGGGTCCCGCGGTTAAGAATAGTTGACCGTGCATGGCTGAGAAGGAACGAGCCTAATTTGTCGGGTGATGCCGTGGCGGCTTTGTATGCACCGACCGCAGGCATAATAAGTCCTTACCGCCTGGCGTATGATCTGGCCGAGAACGCCGCGGCGAACGGGGTGGGGATATTTAGGCATGCCAAGGTGGTAGGGATAGATCATGACAAGTCGCGCAATATTTTTAAGATCTCCACCCCGTTCGCCGAATTTGAGTCCCGCTATGTAATAAACTGTGCCGGGCTGTTCGCGGACGAGATCTCTGCGATGGTCGGTATAACCGATTTTAGGATCAAACCAAGAAAAGGAGAAGAGTTCCTCCTGGATAAGAAGAAAGAACATCTGTCCAATCATCTTCTATTCCCGCTGCCGTCAAAGACATCGAAAGGGATCCTTGTCATAAAAACGTCAGACGGCAATCCCATGATAGGGCCGACCGCCGAAGATGTTGAGGATAAGAACGACCTATCAACAACACCGGAAGGCCTAGAAAAAGTCCTGCTTGGCGTAAAGAAGATGATCCCGTCAATAGACGAAGGTGATGTTATCGCTTATTTTGCAGGATTGCGTCCTGTGGCAGGTGATGATTTCATAATAAGGCATGAAGATAAAGTTCCCGGCTTCATAAATGTGGCAGGTATACAGTCGCCGGGACTTACTGCATCTCCTGCGATAGCATTGATGGTTGTAGGTATCCTGAAAAAAGCCGGTTTGCGGCTGAGCAAAAAGTGGTTCTTTAAGAAAAACAGGAAAAAGACCACGCATCTGTTCGCGCTGCCTTTTTCAAAGACAAAGAAGCTAATAGAAAAAGATGCATCCTATGGAGATATCGTCTGCAGATGC
>CALFCX010000024.1 GCA_937950635.1 uncultured bacterium | reverse complement strand
AAAGAAAACAGATGATAAAAGGAGCCATTGACTATATCCCCAATGTCACTGTGGATTCTTTTTCGGGGCTTTTGGCCGAATACGTGAATGCCAACAGCTTCAATGTGGTAATAAGAGGACTTCGAGGCAGCACGGATTTTGAATATGAAATACAGATGGCGCAGATGAATGCCCGTCTTTATAAGGGAAAAGTTGAAACGATTTTTCTCATGACTGATCCAAGTTATTCCTTTATAAGCTCCAGCATGGCTAAAGAAGTATATTCCCTTGGGGGTAATATCGAAGGACTTGTTCCCGAAAGCGTACTGGAAGTAATGAATGAGAAGATGAACTCCGGGAGGTAGAAAATGAAGGTACTTGAATTGTTGGATGAAATAGAAGAAATCGTTGATACCGCGTCGGGATTTCCTTTGACCGGTAAAATCATGGTTGATGCCGGCGATCTGCTTGAAATAGTCAAGGAGATAAGGACAGAGCTGCCGGACGAGATACATCAGGCTCAATGGATCAAAAATGAAAGAGACAGGATCCTGGCCGATGCCAAAACCGAATACGAAACAGTAATGGCTGATGCCAAAACACAGGCAGAAGCTCTTGTTGAAAATAATGAAATAACCTCCAGAGCGAAGAAACGCGCCGAGGAGCTCATGGCCGTAACAGAAGAAAACACAAAAAAACTGAAAATGGGGACCTACGATTATATAGATAACATCCTTTTCACATTCCAGGAAAGGATAGACGAAATGAACGTCATATACTTCACAGAGATGTTCAATAATCTGGAAAAAACCTTTGACGGAATAAACGAGACCCTTTCGGCCAACAGAGACGAGATCAAGGACATGGCCTACAGGACGCAAATGGAAAGCGAGGGTGTTGTCTCAAAAGAAGTATCCCGCAGTGCAGAGGAATACATCAAGTCCGAAAAACAAAGGGCGGAGCAAGAACCCGACCCGGATAATGATTATCTGGATGAGGAAGACGAGTTGGAATAATTAAGATGGTCCACATCCGGACGAGGACCTGAGCCATATAAGGCCCGGATATATATTAGGCTCAGTATCCGGATAAGGAAGAAGAGACAGAACAATGAAATTTCCCAAAATCGATCCTGCATCCCCTGCGAAACCCGGGAGTCCCTCTGAGAACGATGTTTCTGCCAGGAGTCCCTCGGAGAACTATGTTTCTGCCGGGAGTCCCTCGGAGAACGATGTTTCTGCCGGAGGACTTTCGGAAGGGCGAGCTCCCAAGGCAGACACCTTCCCCGGAAAGGTTGCAGGAATAATAGCTGAATATAACCCAATACATGACGGCCATATTTATCACCTTAAAAAAACCAGGGAGATGAGTAAGGCCGATTTTGTCGTGGCAGTAATGAGCGGATACTTTACTCAACGCGGGGCCCCGGCGGTTTTGGGCAAATGGGAAAGAGCCCGCGCCGCCGTGGATGCAGGCGTGGATCTTGTCCTGGAAATGCCTTTCATGTACGCCTGCAGCAGCGCGGAATATTTTGCAAGGGGCGGCGTAGGCGTTCTTGCCGGTCTCGGTTGCACCGACTATATCAGTTTTGGCAGCGAATGCGGCGATATTTCTATGCTTAAAAAAGCCGCATCAATATTTGCGAACGAATCTGAAGATTACAGAGCCGCCCTTAAGGAAGCTCTGTCAGAGGGCAAAAGCTTCCCTGTCGCCAGAGAAGAAGCTTTTGCTTCCGCTCTTAAAAATTCGTATCCCACATTGAAGCCATCGGAAAAGCAGCAGCTCCTGGAGGTTCTCAGGGAACCCAACAATATTTTGGGAATAGAATATCTAAAAGCCCTGGAAAGACTGGAAAATGAGGGGCTTGACCGGGGTTACGGAGAGAGTGCCCGGCCTGAGGCAGCAGGCTCGCGTGATTGTGACGGAGACCCTCGTGATGTTGTAGCAAGTCCTTATAGCGGTGATGCGTCTGATTCAGTAGGCCCGTATAATGTCGACATAAAACCTATTACAGTAAAACGAAAAGGTGGAGGGCATCATGCAACGGCATCAGCCATAAGAGCCGAAATGGGTATAGACCAAAGCGGATTTTTCGCCCTTGTGAGAGGTACGATCTTAAGATACAGTGCAGCAGAACTTGAACAAATCGCCTCGGCAGGAGAGGGACTTGGAAACAAGTTGAAACAAGAGATTAGAAAGACCAAAGACATTGAAGATCTGATCAAAAGTGTTAAATCGCGCAGATATACAGAAACACGGATACGTCGTCTGCTTACACAGACGCTTATTGGATTAAAAAAAAGGGATCTGATCGGAGCACCAGCTCTTTATGCCAGAGTTCTTGGATTGAATCAAAAGGGAGCAGAGCTGCTGCGTAATATAAAAAAGAAGGAATCCGCCAGGATTCCTGTCATTACAAATATAAATAAGGATGTTTTCGCGGCTGAAGACGAAAGATTCTCTCCCGGATCGCCTTTGCGTAAAAGTATTGATCGCGATATTCTTGCCAGTGATCTTTATAATCTGGCATTTGGCTTTGATTTGTATTCAAACAGCGATTATGTTGCCGGACCATATGTAAAAAAATAAAACCCGGGAGGGGAGTGTCGAAGCGTAGGGGCGAAAAAGCTTTAAATATCGCAAAACGCAGGAAGAGGCAGCGAAAAACCAGGAAAACGCAGAGAAAACGCAGGAAAGAGACAGATCCCTCAGAAAAAGTAGGATTACGCAGGAAGAGGCAGCGAAAATACTGCAACAAAATATAAAAAAAGAACGAAACCCCTTTTTTGGGTGAAAACACATCAAAAAAAGAGAGCAAATTTCAAATTTTAACCCTTTTTGCTGGAAAAAGTATAGGATAGGGTCAATTTTTTTATATTTGGGACATTTTTCGCTATAAAAAAGAAAGAAAAAGGCCTTTATCATAAAAATATACGATATTTTAACATTTGCAAGGCCTTTTTCTTGGATTTGGGGTTAAAAAAGAGGAACTTTTAACCCTGGCGGGTCAAAAAATGAGTGTAAAGGGTTAAAAATCAAAAACAAGTCAAAAAACCACTGTAAAACTACAGTTGACACCTTTGAAATAACATAATATTATATAAATTACATAATATGGAAGAAAGTAACACAAACAATAGAAAAAACGCGCAACAACACGGAGAGCACAACGACGCAAACGAAACAAATGACGCACAACGACGCAAACGAAACAAATGACGCACAACGACGCAAACGAAACAAATGA
>CALFCX010000023.1 GCA_937950635.1 uncultured bacterium | reverse complement strand
CGAGATGTAGCCGTGACTGGAGTTCAGACGTGTGCTCTTCCGATCTAAAATGAAAGCACCGTCAGCCTCTCTGCCGTCGGGCTGATCCCTTTCGACCCCAAGAGCTCTTTTGCTTTCGCCGAGTTTGTACTCATTACAATTATGTATTGTATACAATTATTTTAGATGCGTCAAGAGGCGCTGTTCTTTTGTGCGATAACCGACGCCAGACTCTTCAGCTTTGCAAAGTCCGGATCCTTGGGATATCCTTTTACAATAACCGGCTCGAGCATCTCGGCTTTTAAGTTCGTTAACAGCCCTGTTATGGTCTCGGTCAATTTTGCCCCCCATCCGAACGACCCTATCATAGAAACGAATCTTGTCTTCGGACGCAGCGCATTTGCCAGATACGCGGCATATACGGCCTGCGGGTGCGCCTGGGCCAACACTGCCGAAGCTCCTATCACGATCGTTGATGCATCCACAAGCGCCATAGCAAGCTCCCCGATGTCGGTCCTGGGAAGATCAAAAGGTTTTACATCGATCCCCAGCCTGGTCAACTCGTCCGCGAACACTTCGACCATTTTTTGTACGCTGCCGTGCATCGAAACATACGGCAGGACGACCTCTTTTTTCACGGTATCGCTTGTCCAGTCCTTATAAGCGTTGATTATCATGTTCGGCTCCCTATGGATCGGGCCGTGGCTCGGACATATCATCTTTATTTCGTATTTCGCGAGTTTTTCAAGATGGCCCTTTATCGCGGACCGGAAAGGCATCATTATTTCCGCATAATATCTTTTGGCTGAGGTGTACACATCGCATTCCTCTTCCGCAAAAAGGCGGCTTGTGGCCAGGTGGGACCCGAAAAGATCGCACGGGAAAAGCATCTTTTCTTCATGCAGATATGAAAGCATCGTTTCGGGCCAGTGAACCCAGGGAGCGATCAAGAACTCCAGGGTCTTGCCGCCCAAAGAAAGCCTTTCGCCGTCCGCCACGACGATGAATTTGTCTTCGGGTATCAGCAGCAGGTCCGCAAGGAACGACCTGCATTTTGCGTTAGTCACCACTTTGGCATCCGGGAACCATTCAAGAACGTCAACTATGGCGCCGGAATGGTCCTGTTCGGCGTGGTGAGAAATAACATAATCTATTTTTTTCACTCCGAGCTCTCCCAGGTTCTTCTTCAGGACATCTTTTTTGGGCGGATCGACCGCATCAAGCAGGGCGGTTTTTTCGCCGCCTTTTATGAGATAAGAGTTGTAGCTTGTCCCGTGAGGAAGAGGAATGAGCTCGTCGAAGAATCTTCTTTCAAAATCATCGGCTCCGACCGAATATACGTTCTCGACTATTTTTCTTGCCGGCATATTAGTTCCCTCCCGCAGATCATCTTGTTCCGAGATACATTATCCACAAAGGCAGATATACGACCGAGCCTAAAGTAGATATGAGTGTCAGGGACGCCGTAGTATCCTTATAAAAATCATACCTTTCGCTCAGCACCATCATTGATATCGCAACGGGCATTGCCGCCATAAGAACGGAAACAGTGGCCGGAAGCCCGGTTATGCCGAAATGATAAAGCGAGATCAGGGCGGCCGCGGGCATTATGAGCGCCCTTACGACCGCCAGGATGAACGCCTTGCCGATGTTCACATACTTCCTGCCGTACAGAAAAAGCCCGAGCATAAAAAGGGATACCGTGGCGGTCGTGCCGCCGAGCATATGAAGAGAAGACGAGAGAAAGCGCGGCAGTTTGAGCCCCAATATCGAGAAAGCCAGTCCCAGTACTATAGACAATATCAGTGGGTTTTTCGATAATTTGAGCAGCAGCGTTTTCGCGACCCGCAAGAACGAACCCTGGCCGATCTTGTAAAGCTCAAGCACGAGCATTGTCATAAAAACGCCTGTCACTGAAATAGAAGCTGAAGACAGCACGGCCACTCCTTCGCCGATCCTGCCTGGAAAAGCGAACAACATGAACGGGATACCGAAAAAGGCATAGCTTCCGAACACAGTGGAGAACACCAAAAAATAGAACTGTTCCTTTTTGAGCCTTAAGATAAGGCTCAGTACGGCATAGAACAATGTAACCGCCACAGGCGGAACGGCGGTAGCGACCATATAGGACAAAGCTTCCCTGGTAATGGAAAGCTCCGACATGTTGACAAAGAAAAGCGCCGGAAGCGCCAGAAAGAAAACATAAGAAGCGAGGACTTTTTCGTTGCCCGCATCAAAAACACGGAAATGACGCGAAAGAAAACCTATCATAACAAGGAGTATTATCGGTACCAGAGACCTTAAAATAACTTCTGCTATCATTTTTTAGTATCCTGAATATAAGTGGGCGCGGTTTTGGGGGACTTCCCGCCTTTTACAAGATGATAAAAGTCGTATGTCATCGGATCGGCACCGGACAGTACTTCAGCCCCGGCGACCTCGCCCACGAACAGGGTATGAGTTCCGACATCAAGCTTGGAGACCACTTTCGCGTCAAGCCAGGCGACACAGTTATCCAGAACGACCGGAGCGCCGGAAATGCCCGATATGCTTTTGACGTTCTCGAATTTATTCGTGTTCCGACCGCTCTTAAAACCGAACTGTCCTATAAAGGTCATAGGAGCATCCTTTGACAGGACCGACACCGAGAACACATTGCTATCCGATATGAATTCATGAGTGAGATTTTCAACGTTTATACATACGGCTATCTGCTTTGGTTCTGAAGTAACTTGAAAAACCGTGTTCGCGATCTGACCGTTAAAAGACCCGTCGTTCTTTTTTGAGGAAACTATATAGACACCGTAATTTATCTTTCTCAGGGCATTAAGGTCCATAAGTTAAGGAGATTATAACACGCGGAAGCGCCGTTCAGCCCGCCCTCAGGAACCAGATGCCGGCAACTATCAGCGCAACGCCGAAAACCCGGAAATAGCTGAAGGATTCTCCCAGCAAAAGAACTCCGAGCATGAAAGCGATCAAGGGATAGCTGCCGGAAAGCGGGACCACGGCCGACACATTCCCTGATTTAAGCGCGTTATAAAAAAAGATCTGCGCGACAAAACTGGCAAGGAACCCGCCCATGGCCAAAAGCATGGCTGAGCGCAGATCAACGGACCTGATCTCCTCAGGCTTTACGATGAAAATAACAAGAACAAGGAGCCCGAGAAGAACTCCCAGACATCTGTAAAAAAGGCCCGCGGCGGGCGCTACGCTGCCCAAGCCGAGCTTCTCCAGGATAGGAGCTATTCCCCATATAAAAGCCGCAAAAAGGGCCCAATAGAACCAGTGCATGGTAACTTAGATTTTATAACCCGGAAGGATTTTAATCAACCCTTAAAAAGGTCGGCGATCATTTTGCATACCTGGTTTGCGACCTCTGGCGGAACAACCTCATATCCGACCTCGTCGTTGCCGCGCAAAAAAGCGTCAACAAAAAAATAATAAAGCTCGACAGCTTTACTGCTCAACAAAAATTTATTGCATTCGACCGGGTAATCGGCTAAATACCCTATTATGGCGTCTTCATCAATGATAGTCTCTGCTTCCAGAAGGTATTGCTCATAGACAAACCCCATGAACCCTGCCAAGACAGGATATGCGCTCCTGGGGAACTTTCGGCCTAACGATGCGGGAAGCTGGTTTACAAGTTCCTCATGCGAAGGCCCGTCATGTTGGGCTATTATCTCGTCACGCGTAAATACCCTTGTATAGTTCTCATCGGTAGGGTCCATCATCCTTCCGCAGATGGCGCTTGAGATCTCAGATGAGGAATAGTCGCCACCCCTGACTTTAAGCCCACACGACCTGAGAAGATCCCTGTTAGCGGGATTTTTGGCGAAGGCCTCCATCTTTTTCGGATCTATTACCAATGGATCTATATAAGCTATTTCGTTGACAAGCAATGTTCGCCAGACTTCCATGCCGCCTATTTGTTCAACGCATTCACCGCCGGGACGCAAAACGGCGCCGGCCCTTTTTGTGGTTGAGATCAGCCTGAAAGGCCCCCGAGGAACTATTTCCGGCATATCCGGAGCAATCATCGGGAATTGTCTGGTCAGATTGGGCGCCCACATTCTTTTGAAACCGCCGCCCTGCAGTTGTACGGCGCGTAAATTTATAGGATTTGGCATAATCACTCCTATATATTTATCGGGAATTTTTAACGACGATTTCAGAACGGAACAAAAAGCCCCGGAATTTCCGGGGCTTTTGTTTTATGTGTGCTTCAGTCCAATTGAGGTTCTTGTAAAGCCCCTACCATATCGTGAATCCTTCCAAGAGCTTTGCTTGCTTCTTCGGTCCCTTCCCTCCTCCTAGCCAGCTGCATAAGCTGGATAATCCCATTGCCGTCATTCTCGGGATTAGCAACGGCCTTATATATCAATCTGTGCTGGGCGCTCCTGGCTGCATCAAATGCGGTGCTTAAATTCAGGAACCCTATCGTGACCGCGGATTCCAGGCTCATCCGCAAAGGATTTATGTCCAGGGTATGGACGCCCGAGAAACCGGCTCTTTGGAGAACATAAGAAACCTGATCGATCGCTTCAAAATTATAGGTGCCCGGATTTTCGTCAACATCATAGTTGCCGTCCGGCTGACCGTTCCAGTGTATGCAGAACAGCCTTCCTTCCCGAAGAACCTGTTCGAAGGATTTCGGCAACACTTCAAATGCCATTTTCATATGTCCTATTTCCGGGGTCATTCCTACCATTCTGATCCCCTGCTCAACATGGTGCCTATTCATGCCGGAAAGCCTTTTTTCTATCCCCTGCGCTATCAAAAGCCCGTCATGAGTAAGGGCCATTATATTATGCGCTCTCGGCTCATAGGGTTTTGGCTCAAGGGTTGCCTGCTGGCCCTGGACTTCGTTCATCGCATCGGCGGTAGCCCCTTCTATTTGGTCAAGCATCCATGTTACATCCTGACCATAAGGGTTCTCGAACCCATCTATGCCAAGCCAGTGATTTACGGTCGGGATCCCGAGCATCGCGGCCATCTGAAAGGTCTCCAGCTGAGTTTGTCTTGCATCGTTCCTTACGGCTTTGTTGTAATTTGCCAAAGAGCCATGCTGGTATTTTGCCGGGCCGAACAGAAACGGAACTATCGAATCCACGCATATGCCTGTCTGCTCCATCATTTGAACCCATTTAACAACGTTCTGAGGGCCCAATTCGTTGGGATAATGCGCCTGCAAGGAAATGGGGACGCCGAGCTCTTCCTGCATTTTAACGGCCTTTTCAAAAGTCCATTCCACCCATTTTTCGCTTCCTTTAACATCGCCCGCCAGAGAAGCGACATCTTCATACCCCTCATGAAATCTTGTAGAGCCTTTCGGAAAATACCATACACCCACAGAAAAGTTCCTCGGTATTTGAAAGTTCTCCATGTGCTTAAGTCTCGCTTCTCCCATCAAGCGGAGATTTTTCGGCTGTGTCCTAGTATCTATAAGGTCCGAACCCATCATCTTGATCATCCCAAGCCTTTGCCTTATGGGGGCATTAACAGCCCGGACATTATTGCTGAGCCCAAAAGCTGTCGGTGTAATTATATTCGTCGCCATTTGTTTCTTCCTCCTGTTTTTATCTTTTTTGTAGGCTTGCGGACCGGAATTTTTGTTTTATCGATCTTTCACCTCCGTATATTCTCTTGGTCGTTGCTGTTCTGCTATCGACCCGATTTTTAAAAAATTTCACTTAATTTACCCAACCATTTCTCCTGCCCCTGCGGACGGCATGGCTTCGTAATACTCGACCTGATAGTTTGTCCCGTAGCCCGCTTCTTTTTGTGCTGTTGAATAAGCGGCGGCTACTCTCCGCCTCAAAACCGGAGTATCGTATTCATTAGGAAGAAGCGCAATAAGATTCCCGCCGCCTCCTCCTCCCATGAGACGGATGCCTATGAACCGGGGATTTTTCTTATACTGCGCCGATTCCTGTATCTCCCATCCCAGCGCGCCTCTTAAGTGATCCATATAATATCTTTCCTCGGTCACTTCGCCGCTTTGATCCCGAAGAACCGTAGCGCTTATTTGAAAATCACCTTCATTAGACAGTCCTGCCCCGCAACTATTGATGATCTGGCAGCATAATTCCGGAATATTTTGCTCGGCTGCTTCGGTCCTGCCGCCCAATACATCAAAGAATCTTAACGTCCTTGTTTTTTCCTCAAGGACAAATTTAGCTCTTTTATAAATGGTTTCCGCGGCTTGCTGTTCCGGCATACCTTGCATATGCGGGGGGAGTTCATCTGCTCTAACATGGCCAAAAAACCCGCTCCCTAACTTGGCCAGGTCAAAAAGATCATATTGGGAGACATATTGCCTTTGAGGATCTATCGCAGCGGCCATTACCCTGCCGGCATATTCCAGTTCAGATCTTCTGTCGTTATAATATGTGCCGCCCAACAGGCGCTCCACCCCGCTGTTGACCAAAAGGAATTTATAACCGCGGGATGTAAGGGGAGAAAGGTCTACGGTCTTTATATCTGCCATATCACCGTAATCGATAAGTATCGCTTTGCCATCTTGCGAAAAAAGCGATGCTGTCTGGTCGAGTAAACCGCATTTTGTCCGCACGAACCTCGAGTGTTCGGCAGCCTGCGCGAGTTTTGCTATCGTGGTTTTTTCGGCATTCCAAGAAAAGAGGCGGTTAAGAGCCAGGCACTGGGCCACTGTAAGAGCAGCCGAGGATGATATCCCTGCGCCAATCGGTACATCCCCTGATATTTCCATATCAAGACCGCCCGTTATCGGCAATCCCGCTTGTTTCGCAGCCTCAAAAACACCATAAACATAATTTTCCCAAGATCTTCCTGACGGTTCTGAGGGAAGATTGTTAGGGTTAAATTTTACTGAGTTGCCAAAGTTCGCGGAACGCACGGTCACCAAATTACCCTGCGTCCTTGCGGCGGCAACACAGACCCCGAAAGGAAGCGCGAAGGGCATCGAATAATTATGCCCGTCCTCGTGCACCCTTTGGAAAGGCGAAGAATAGTCAACGTGTTCGCCTATTATATTCGCTCTGCCCGGAGCCCTGAAAATCACTGATGGCCCCCGTTGGAACCTGGCCTGAAAAGATTGTTTTAAAGCCGGGGCTGTCATCGTTGATGCCATTGTTACGCTCCTTCTCCGTTAATTCTCCGTTGAATCCCTTGATAATACATGCGTACCGGCCTCCAATTGCTGAAACCGGCAGGATCAGGTTTGAGTTGTATCGGGGAAGATGCTTCTTCAAGAGCGTACTGCATTTCCTCCTTTGTCGCAAGGCCGGCACCTATCAAGGCGAGTGCGGCATTGCCGAGACCGGACATCCTTTTGAAACGCAGCCTGACGGGAAGCCCTGTAACGTCGGCCAGGGCCTGCATCATATGGTTATTCCCGAGGCCGAGCCCTCCGCCAACCTGTATAGACCCGGGCTCTCTCCCCAAAAGCTGCATCTTGGCTGCAAATTGCTCTATTCTGTCGGCCATGCCCATCACCATCCCGACAAAAATAGTAGCGGCCAGGAAATGAGGTTCTTCCACTATTCTTTGTCCGGTGTCCCAGAGGAACTGGTTAACCGGCTTCATAACGGGTCCGCCCTGTTCGTAGCCGAATCTTTGGGACATTACATCAACAAGACCGAAAGATTGATCCCCTTCTATTCCTCTCGAAAGAAGATTAAACACTTCATGTTCCGGCCAACCGAGATCCGCCTTGAAAGATTCGACAAGCATACCGCCTTTTACATTGCCGGCGGCAAAAGCGGCACCGGTGGCCCCTTCAATACCCAGATTGTCTTTAAAAAGTGCTTCGATGAAATCAGGAGTCATGTCAGAAGGCTCTATCCCCATGGCCCCGATATTCCAGGTCCCCGTGGAAAAGCAGAGGTCCTCGGGTGAAGAACACATCCTAAGCCCTGCTATCGCCCCGGCCGTGTCGTGCTCTGCCGCGGCAACAACAGAAGCTTTTTCACAATTCATTTCTTCAAGAACGCTCGGCAGAACCGGCCCGAGGTCCTCAGCCGTCGGCACTATTGCCGGGAAAGCCGATACAGGTATGTTGAATCTTTTCAGCAGCTCTTCACTCCATCCTGTAGCGGAAGTGTTCCCGCAGAGCGATACGCGCACAAAACTGCTTTCGGATTCGGCTCTTCCGCAGAGTGCTGTTCTTATCACGGCCGGCAGATCGATAATCGTCGAATCGGCAGGGATCCCTTTTTCTGCCTCGATCCCTATCAAATGGTACAGGTTGTACACTCCCACTCCGGACTGGCCGGCCGTTGCCAAGGCTATTTGCCTTAAGGCTTCCTGCCGGCCTCCTCTTGTCAATGCCGCCGCCATATTCATTCCGCTCTGTGCCTGAGGATGCAGATAATCTGTCAGAGGAGTGTGAACCGTTCCGTCAGAATTGACTATTTTAAAACCGGCACCGACAGTATCGACCGTTATAATCCTGGGAATAGAAGGATCGAATTGTCCGCTGGCTCTGGAAAGCGCAGAGGCTATCCCGCTATTAAGCCCGGATTCGTCAAGAACAAAGGTATCTTTTAGGTTGTTGCAAGGAAAGCTTTCTTCATCCCCTTCGAATTTTAAATGTATCCCCTCGGTATTGCGGACCGCCACAATTGGGCGTATCTTCCCGCCGCTTTTCCCAAGATCCACCGGCAGGCATACGGCTATTTCTCTGCCGGAGACCGGCATACCTGATCTTAGGACAACATGGACAGGACGGGGAGCGGATATTCTTACAGAACAAAGGCCATTCATCATTTATTTTTCTCCGTAGAAAATTATTCAAGTCCTTATCGACCCGATTTTTCGGAAATTTCAGACATTTTCTGACGATAAAATATCAGGGAATATCATGCAGATAAACAGCGCAAAAATACATGTCCCGCAGGAGCTGGGCCTTTTGCCGCAAAATCTTGTTCAGAGGCTCCAGGTCCTGCCTCTGGACAAAATCCGCAGATTCCAGACCAATTTGGATATGCTCGCAACCGCCCAGAGCAAATTCTCAGAGAACCCTTTGCTCACGAGCAGAAGCAACCCGGAATACTGGCGGGTATTCGCTCCGGTATTGGAGCGCGGAAGAATGTTGGACGGGGACAGGTCGCTTTTCCCTTTTGCGGATATTTTCGGATGCATGATGGAAAACATGGGAGCTAAGTCCGTTCTTGAAATAGGATGCGGCACTGGAAGGATATTGCCGGCTATTGAAGGTCGGGGATTTCGTTACACGGGGACTGACATGGTCCCGGAGGTAATAGAAAAAGCAAGGCAGCTTCACCCCGGCGCTGAATTCCGCGCTGCCAACGTTCTAAACTTTCCTAAAATGGGCCCTTTCGGAGCAGCCATAGCAACGGACGTGCTCTTATATCTTTCTCCAAAAGAACAGGTGCTGGCCCTGGACACCCTCTTCTCCCTTCTACGCCCCGGCAGCCCTGTGCTCATAAGATGGGCATATAACAAAAGCCCCATATTCGACCTAAAAGAATACACCATACGAGGTCAACAAATATTCGGATGGGCGCACCATGTGAACGAAAGATATCTGTCGGGACTGCTGGAAACATGCGGATTCAAGGTCTTTGGGCAGATAAAACGCCTGCCTATCGCTCTCGGAAAGGGAAAGACCATGGATTTTTTGATCGCTTACGCCTTCAGGAACCTATGGCATTTCGATAACTGGACCATGGTTGATCTCTTTTCCGGTACCCGTTGAGTTTGACAAAGACCGTTAAAAAATGTAGAATTAGACAAAAGCGCTGATTTGAGGTCGATTGCTGCGCTATATAAATGTGCTAAATTCGCCGGGATAATTTTTTAACTCAGGGCTTTTGGCACTGAGTTTTTTTGTTTTTATGGAGGATAAGGACCATGTTATGGATAATGCGCAGCCCCATTAAAGGGGCTTTTGGGAACAAAAACAAAGGAAGGATACTGTCATGACCAAACAGATAAGGACCATTGAAGAGATAAACGAGAAGATAAAGAATGGGAAGGTCGTAGTTGTAACGGCCGAAGAGCTCATAGACCTGGTAGAAAAAGACGGCATAGAAAAGACTGCAAAGAAGGTAGATGTCGTAACTACCGGGACCTTCGGCCCGATGTGCTCATCCGGATTATTCGTTAATGTGGGCCACACGAAGCCCAAAATAAAGATACAAAAAGCCTGGCTGAACGGCGTGGAGGCTTACGCCGGACTTGCGGCAGTGGACCTGTACATAGGGGCAACACAGATACCGGATGACGATCCTGCGAACAAGGTCTTCCCGGGGGAGTTCAAGTACGGCGGAGGACATGTCATACACGATCTGGTGGCCGGAAAGGACGTGCATCTGGAAGCAACTTCCTACGGGACGAATTGCTATCCCAGAAAAAAGCTTTCAACCTTGCTGAACATCAAGGACCTGAACGAGGCTTTCCTGTTCAATCCCAGGAACGCTTACCAAAACTATAATGTGGCGGTGAATGCCGGCGACAAAACAATATATACCTATTTAGGCGTGCTGCAGCCCAAACTCGCAAACGCCAACTATTGCAGCGCGGGACAGCTCAGTCCTTTGCTCAAAGACCCGTTCTACAAGACCATAGGCCTCGGAACTAAAATATTCCTGGGCGGGGGCATAGGACATATAGTAGGAGCCGGCACACAGCATAATCCGGATTCTCCGCGCACATCAAAAGGCACTCCGAAAAGAGGTTCCGGCACGCTCTGCGTGACCGGCGACCTGAAACAGATGGACCCAAAATGGCTGGTGGGCGTGAGCATGCTCGGTTACGGGACCTCTCTGGCGGTCGGGTTGGGGATCCCCATCCCGGTGCTGAGCGCGGATACCGTAAAATGGGCGGCCGTAAAAGACGAGGAGATATTTGCTCCGATAGTCGATTACAGCAACGATTATCCTAATGCAAAACCGGACATTCTCGGGGAAGTATCCTACAAAGAGCTCAAGAGCGGCAAAATAAAACTCGGAAAAAAAGAGATCCCAACCGGTTCGCTGTCAGGGTACTCAAAGGCGCTGGAGATAGCAAATACGCTCAAGAATTGGATAAAAAGCGGCAAGTTCACGTTGAACTCTCCAGCGGAAAAGATCCCAGGGCCCGAAAGCGGCATAAAATTCAGGCTTTTAAATGAACGCCCTGTAAAGAACGGAGATAAATAACATGAAAATATCAAAGAAAGTCGTCCTGACATTTCCGCAGTCCCTGGTGGACAAACCGATAGTATTCCATCTGATAAAGGATTTTGATCTGGTCTTCAATATACTGAGGGCCAGCATAACACCCAGGGAAGAGGGGCTCATGGTCATAGAGATATCGGGAAAAGAAGATGACTGTAAAAAGGGCCTGGACTTCTTGAAATCACAGGGCGTTAATGTCCAACCACTTAAAAAGGACGTCAAATGGATAGAAAAAAAGTGTCTACAGTGCGGGGCATGCATTCCGATCTGCCCGACTCAGGCTTTGAAAATAGACAGAAAGACCATGGCGGTATCTTTCGATGAAGACAAGTGCATAGCATGCGAATTGTGCGTGAAGCCTTGTCCGGCGAGGGCTTTTGAGGTAAGATTGTATTAACCCCTCGCGAACAAAAGCCAACTCGAGATCATAAGGGGTAGGAGTATAAAAAAATGGGCAAACACAAGAAACTTGACAAATGGATCAAGGAGATGGCCGCTCTATGCAAGCCGGACAAGATCGTCTGGATAGACGGCTCGGAAGACGAAAAAAAACGCCTTGAAAAAGAGGCCTTTTACACCGGAGAGCTCACGGAGCTTGACCAGGAAAAGCTCCCCGGGTGCGTATACCACAGGACAGCCGTCAACGATGTGGCCCGCACCGAGCATCTTACCTATATCTGCACAAAGAAAAAGGCCGATGCCGGACCTACCAACAACTGGATGAGCCCTGAAAAAGCCTACAAAAAGGCCGGCGAATATTTTAAGAGTGCGATGATGGGTCGGACTATGTATGTCATCCCCTTCAGCATGGGGCCTGTCGGGTCAGAATTCAGTAAAATAGGCGTCGAACTCACGGACAGCATTTACGTCGTCTTGAACATGAGAATAATGACAAGGATAGGGAAACCGGTCCTGGAAAAGCTCGGAACTGACGGAGAATTCACAAAATGCCTTCACAGCAAAGCGGACCTTAATGTTGACCGGCGGCTTATACTGCATTTTCCCGAAGATAATACGATCTGGAGCGTCGGCTCCGGATACGGCGGCAATGTTCTTCTCGGTAAAAAATGCCTGTCTCTTCGGTTGGGCAGCTGGATAGCCCGCAAAGAAGGCTGGTTCGCGGAACATATGCTAATAATGGGGATAGAAGATCCTTCGGGATACATATCTTATATTGCCGCGGCTTTCCCCAGCGCGTGCGGAAAGACCAATCTCGCCACTCTTATACCTCCTGAAGGGCTTAAGAAAAAAGGATACCGTATCTGGACCGTTGGCGATGATATCGCCTGGATGAGGATAGACTCCGACGGCTCACTCTGGGCCATAAATCCCGAAGCCGGGATGTTCGGAGTAGCTCCGGGAACAAATTCAAAGACCGCTCCCAATGTGATCTCGGCCGTAAAAAAGAGCACCATCTTTACGAACGTTCTCTTGAAGCCGGACAAAACCGTTTGGTGGGAAGGAGCTGACGGCCCTGTCCCGGCGGAAGGGATAAACTGGGAAGGCAAAAAATGGAAGCCAGGAATGACCGACGAAAAAGGTAATAAGTTATTCGGGGCTCATCCCAACAGCCGTTTTACCGTGCCTCTTTCTCAGCTTCCTTCGATCTCGAACAGGCTGGAACAGCATCACGGAGTGCCTATAAGCGCGATAGTGTTCGGCGGAAGGCGCGCGAAGCTCGCACCGCTTGTATATGAATCTTTTTACTGGCAACACGGGGTTTTCATCGGAGCGACCATGGCATCGGAACGTACTGCCGCGCAATTCGGCAAGCAGGGCGAAGTCCGCAGGGACCCAATGGCCATGCTGCCCTTCTGCGGCTATAACATGGGGAAATATTTCGCTCACTGGCTTAAAATGGGGAAACATATGGCCAACCCTCCCAGAATATTCCACGTTAACTGGTTCAAACAGGATGACAACGGGAATTTTATCTGGCCGGGATTCGGAGAGAACCTGAGGGTGCTTGAGTGGATCATGGGCCGCTGCAGACAAAAGGTAAAAGCCGTGGAATCGCCCATAGGCTATTTGCCCGCACCGGAAGATCTAGACCTTACTGGACTCGACATCCAAAAAGACACTCTGGAAAAGCTTCTGGAAGTGGACATCGATGAATGGAAAAAAGAAGCCGAAAGCCAGAACGAATTTTTTAAGATGTTCGGCAAAGACCTTCCTAAAGAGCTGTGGAAAGAACATGAACTTCTGAAAAGAAGGCTGGGCAAATAAAGAGGCTCTTACCTGGTCTTTTTCTTTCTCTCGTTCTCGGAGAGGGACTTTTTCCTTATGCGGATGTTCTTTGGGGTGATCTCAACAAGCTCGTCCTCGTCTATGAACTCAAGGGCCTGTTCCAGGGTCAGCACTATAGGGGGCGTGAGCTTTACCAGGTCATCGGAACCGGACGCTCTCATATTAGTGAGTTTTTTCTCCTTGCACGGATTCGCGACTATGTCCTGGCTGCGCGGGCTTTCACCGAATATCATGCCTTCGTAGACCTTGGTACCCGGACCTACAAAAAGACTTCCGCGCTCCTGCAGATTGTTAAGCGCATAGGCGACGGTGGTCCCGTTCTCTCCGGAGATAAGCACTCCGTTCTGCCTTTTGGAGATGTCGCCTTTGTACCTTTCATATTTGGAGAACGCGTGATGGAGTATCCCCTCGCCTTTTGTGTCCATTATGAATTCGGCCCTAAAACCTAGCAATCCTCTTGTAGGCACCATATAGGTTAGCGAGGTCGTGCCCTTTTTTGTGACCATGTCGGTCATCTCGCCTTTTCTTTTCCCTAACTTTTCTATGACAACGCCGGCGTATTCCTCCGGAACGGATATGATCACCTGCTCAACCGGCTCCATCTTTTCGCCGTGTATGGTCTTGAAAATCACTTCGGGCTGAGAAACCGCGAGCTCATACCCCTCCCTGCGCATTTCCTCCAAAAGTATGGAAAGATGAAGTTCTCCCCTTCCGGAAACTTTGTAGCCTTCGGCACCGCCCATGGATTCGATGCGCAATCCGACATTTGTTTCAAGCTCCCTGTCAAGACGTTCTTTCAAATGCCTGTTGGTAACAAATTTGCCTTCGGTCCCGGCAAAAGGAGAATCGTTGACCAGGAATTCCATGGTAAGAGTCGGCTCATCTATCTGCAAAAGAGGCATGGGCGACGGGTTGTCGGCAGTACAGATCGTTTCTCCTATGGTTATATCGGCGATCCCGGCGACCGCAACGATATCTCCGCACTGCGCCTGTTCAACCTCCTGCTGTTTGAGACCTTCGAAATTTGACAGCTTTGTTATTTTTGCGGGGATCACCGATCCGTCCCTTCTGCATACGACCACCTGCTCATTCTTTACAAGAGTTCCGCTGCTGACGCGGCCTATGGCTATACGGCCCACATAATCGTCGTAAGACAGATTAGTCACCTGCATTTGGAGCGGGCCGGCGCTTTTGTCCGGATACGGCGGAACATGTTTGAGGATCGTCTCAAAAAGAGGGGTGAGATCTTCCGATGCCTCTTCCAGATCGTATTTAGCCACTCCCTCTTTCGATATTGAATATACTACGGGAAAATCCAGCTGTTCGTCTGTCGCGTCCAGTTTAACGAAGAGGTCGAATATCATATCCATGACCTTGTGGGCCCTTTGTCCTTTTTTGTCTATCTTGTTTATCACCACTATGGGCTTAAGGCCCAATTTCAGGGATTTTGAAAGCACGAACTTAGTCTGCGGCATAGGCCCTTCCTTGGCATCGACCAAAAGCAGCACGCTGTCCACCATCTTCAGGACCCGCTCGACCTCCGAACCGAAATCGGCGTGTCCCGGGGTATCAACAATGTTGATCTTATAGTCTTTGTAATGTATCGAGCAGTTTTTGGAAAATATGGTTATGCCACGTTCGCGTTCCAGGTCGTTGCTGTCCATGACAAGCTCCTGGATCTCTTCGCGCTCGCCGAAAGCGCCCCCCTGCCTGAGCAGATGGTCCGTGAGCGTTGTTTTGCCGTGGTCGACGTGCGCTATTATGGCGATATTTATTATTTTCTGCATAGTTCAATTATAGCGTGTTTTAGGACCGTTCAGAGACTGCTCTTCGCGAGGCTGCGCGGGCGGAATCATCCTGCAGGATCCTGTCCTCCGCTCCTCTATCAACATTAGCTCCTGCCGGTGCAGATGCTTCCTGTGCAGGCTCTACACCCCCGCCACCCTTTGCGGGCCCTTCTTGGCGTGCGGGAGGTGGGGACGGATTCGATATCATCGCGGGTTTATTGTCTTTTTCAGTCTTGGAAAAAAGAGATTTTATCTCCGGGCCCGTATTGGTGACGAGCCCGCTGAAAAACCCCAGAGTGGACGCGGCGATCTCCATCGGCAAAGATATCAACACCTTGATCCACCCTATTATGCCGGCTTTACTCATAGGCTGGGACGGATCTTTTACAAGAACATCCGAAACCGCTTTAAAAGGAGCTCCTATGCCAAATTCTTTCCAGTTATCTTTAACGGCCTTAGCAAAACCTCCGTCTTTGACATTCGCTTGTTGAATATGAGGGCGATTTTCAGGCCCTTGAGGAGCATCATGACGAACATTGTCGGAAGCAGGCAGAGGCCTTTCGCTTGCCGGAGGAAGAGTTACTGCCGCATCGCTCCTTGCCTGCGCAGCCCCATAGGACGAGCCCGGCACAATTTGAGGCGCATGAACGGATCCGGAAATAGCTTCGTTTGCCATAAAACCTCTCTAAATGTTATATCGGAATGAACCGTCGCTTACTTGCATAGAACAGAACTGCCGTCCCGTTCCCCTTATACTGATCTATCGGCTTTTTTCATCCCAAATTTCGTCCTTTGCTTTTGGCTTGGATTTTGTTATATAATTCTGGTGCGTTTGAAAAGGAGGCCGAATTATGCTAAAAAAAGGCTTGGTCTGGACGGTCTTGGCGATATTCCTGATGTCCCCGCAAGCTTTTGCTTATTTTGGTACGCGTCCGATGGGTATGGGAGGAGCTTTTACGGCGGTGGCCGATGATGCCAATGCAGCTTACTGGAATCCGGCGGGGTTTGCTCTGAATCCCGGAGTTGACATCACGGGTTCCACTCTGGCAACCAACCGGAACGCCGTAATGGGGGATAATCTTGCGTCGGTCAAAATGTGCTACGAAGCAAGAATGAACTCCCCTTTTGATTGGATATTCGGGGTTGGCTTCCTTTCGGCATTGGCAGTAGATACGGCTCAATATCTCGGGGACCAGGGGATATTAAAAAAGAACTGGGGAAGGTCCGGACAAAAAACATCCCGTCAAGACTCCATGGCCGACCAGGTAAAAGAGATGGGAGACAACACTAATTATTCCAGAAATCCTGTAAAACGCGCTACGCCCAAACCCGAAGCACAACAAAGGACGAGCATATTCGGTCCGATACAGAACCTTACATTCAACTTCAGCCCCAGAAGACGAACATACTGGGACAACCCTTACGCTTACGCGGAAGATCCTCCGTACAACAAAGCGCAATTCGCTCTCGGATTGACCTGGCTGGGGGATAACAATCCTTCGCTAGACGAACAACGCAATTGGTACACGGTAACCCTGGCCTCTGGGTGGGAGGAAAGGATAGCAGTCGGCGGGAATATAAACTTTTACGACCTGAAAGTGATCAGCAGCGGAGTGAAAGGCTTCGGAGCGGGGGTCGATCTCGGCGCCATCGCAAAACCGCTTCCAAACGTTTCTCTTGGCCTTGCCGCAAAAGAGATACTCACCACGGACATAAACTGGCAGAACGGAGCTCAGACAAGATATGAGATGCTCATAAACGGCGGCGTGGCCATTGATCCGATCGAAGAAGTGACCCTGGCCGTTGACGGACATAATCTCTTCTCGCAAAACAACGGAAAGCTGACCATGCACTACGGTGTTGAAGTGCGTCCGATAAGAGGGCTGGCTTTCAGGGCCGGCATGTACGACAAGAGCAAGACAGCCGGAGCATCCATAGGCTTAGGCAGCCTGATAGCCGATTATGCCTATCTGGGCGGTGAATTCGGCAGGACACAGATGGTGGGCGTTACCTGGAAGTTCTGACAGCGGTGAAGAGCTGAAGCCCTGAAGCAAATAGCCTCGGTTTTCTGATAAAATTACATTGTATTCCTCTTAACGGAGAGGTGGCCCTGCCCGCATTGCTACGCAAAGCGTTGCAGGCGGGCGAGCGGTTGAGAAGCTTATAGTTTCAATTGTGGAGAGGTGGCCGAGCGGTTAATGGCAACAGACTGTAAATCTGTCGACGCAAGTCTACGGAGGTTCGAATCCTCCCCTCTCCAAATGCCATGGCCCGGAGCCGCCCCGCCTACGGGGCGCGGAGGCTGAATCCTCCCCTCTCCATTTAATATCGGCTTTTTTCTTGTATAATGTTACAAATGCCTGAAAACCAATGTTGTCATCATTGCGCCCCTGCTTCCGAAAAGTTTTCAGTAAGCAAAAATCTGAAGATAACTTCTGCCGTATTCATCGCGGTATTCTTGATATCTTTCATACCGCAGCTCTCGGCCCTTAACGAAAGCCTTATTTCTTATATAAGATCGGAAGAGCGTCGTGTAGGGAAAGAGTGTAGATCTCGG
>CALFCX010000022.1 GCA_937950635.1 uncultured bacterium | reverse complement strand
GTTCTTTTGCGAAATCCTTTACGGTTTGCGGCAGATGAAGCGATTCTATAGTCGGGATATCCGTAGGAATAGTTCTAAGCGAAGCTGCCACGGTCCCTCTCTGATAGTGCACATTAATTCGGAACCTTGCTAATCCGGACATGTTATACGAACAATCGAGTTCTTTTTCAGCTTCAAATCGGTCTTGCTGTTCTTTTGTGAGAAGGGCATATGTCAATGCCTTCACTTCTTCGGCAACGAGGGCTTTTTGCCCGAATGGCGTGAGCCTGCCTGTTATCCTGATTATCGGAGGAGTGTCGGCTGCCAGGAGCAGATCGGACCCCCCTTTGTCCAGTACTTGTCCGAGCAGTTCGATTATATCCATTCGAGTCCTTTTTCCTTTCTGTTTACCTGCCTAATGTTTTGACCATTGAGAATATAGGCAATAGTATCGAAGCAAAAATAAAGCCCACCAACCCGCCTATGATAACAAGGAAAAGCGGTTCTAGCAATGCTGTAAGTTTTTTTATCGCGTAATCGGTGGCTATGTCGTAAAAATCAGCTATCTTATTGAGCATGGTCTCCAGAGTCCCGGTATCTTCTCCGACGGCTATCATGTGTATGGGCATTGCCGGGAACATTTTGCTTTCTTTTAAGGCATCGCTGATACTTTTCCCTTTGCTTACCCCCGTTCCGACGTTCTTTATTACCTCTGCCATCGGAGCAAGGTCTATCGTCTTTTCGGTCACTTGCAGGGCCTGCAGCATAGGGACTCCGCTTGACAAAAGGGCGGCCAATGTTCTCGTGAGCCTGGCTATCTCCACTTTTTTGGAAAGATCGCCCCAGACAGGGACCTTTATTTTTATTTCGTCAAGCTTCATTTTTCCTTCGGTGGTCTTTGCCCATCTTTTCAAAAATATTATCCCTGCAATGCTTCCTCCCAGTATATAAAGCCAGGCTGCGCGTATGATGTTGTTCAGCTGATAAAGGATCATGGTCGGCAAGGGCAGCGGGATACCGCCTTCCAGGAATATCTTTACGAACGGCGGGACTACCGAGGTCACCACAAAGGACACAACGCCGACGCCCGCGACGATGAGTATCACCGGATAAGTCATCGCAGCGGAGATCTTTTGTTTTAATTCGGCTTCGTGTTCGGTGAAAGAAGCAAGTCTCTTAAGTACTTCGTCCAGATTCCCTGACATTTCTCCGGCAGCTACCATGTTGATGAACAAATTGGAGAAAATGTCTTTATGTTTTGCCAGTGATTCCGAAAAAGATTTTCCTTCTTTTATTTCGGAAGATATGTCAGCTATAGCCTCTTTCAGTTTTTTGTTCTCGGTCTGTTCTGTAAGGGTGTTAAGTGCTATGGGAAGAGGGATCCCGGCATCGAGCATGTTGGCCAACTGTATGGTAACCATTACAAGGTCGTTCGTCTTTACTTTGGAGAATTTCTTTAAGAAATCATCTATGAACTTGAGTTCTATATCTCCCTGCTTCTCGGTGAGCGATATTACCGTAAGACCGCTTTTTCTCAACGTGTCTGCCGCTGTGTCTTTGCTCGTGGCTTCAAGATTGCCAAGAAGTGTTTTTCCGGACTTATCGAAACCTTTGTAGATAAATACAGGCATTTTACTCCATTGTTACTCTCATTACTTCTTCTATGGAAGTGGTGCCGTCGAAGACTTTTAACAGGCCGTCCTGTCTAAGCGTCTTCATCCCGGATTCCTGGGCGGCTTTTCTTATCACATCGGCGGAAGCTTTTTCAAGGACCATTTCCCTTATTCTTTCGCTTGTTATGAGCAGTTCGAATATTCCTAAGCGCCCTTTGTATCCTCGGTTTTTGCAGTTTTTACAGCCCTTTCCCCGGTAGAACATTTTCTTTCCGGAAAGGTCCTGTATCCCGAGTTCGCGCACGATCTTTTCGGTCGGCTGGTAAGATTCTTTGCATGAAGGGCAGATCTTGCGGACTAGGCGTTGCGCCAGTATGCCTATGACCGATGATGAGATAAGAAAAGGTTCTATTCCCATGTCTACAAGCCTGGTCAAAGCACCCGGAGCATCATTGGTGTGCAATGTCGAGAATACCAAGTGTCCGGTCATCGCGGCTTGAATGGCTATTTCTGCGGTTTCTTTGTCCCTGATCTCGCCGACCATGACAACATCGGGGTCCTGACGAAGTATTGAGCGCAATCCGCTCGCGAACGTCAGCCCGGCTTTGGGGTTTATCTGCGCCTGTCTTATCATCTCGAGCTGATATTCCACAGGATCTTCGAGCGTGATGATATTCTTGTCCACGGAGTTTATGGATGAGAGCGCGGAATAAAGCGTGGTCGTTTTTCCGGAACCTGTAGGGCCGGTTACGAGTATTATTCCGTGCGGTTTTTCTATCAAGCTTTTTATCTGTTGGAGATTTTCGGGATAGAAACCTATATCTTCCAGGCCGATCATGATGCTGGCGGGGTCTAGTATCCTCATAACGATGTTCTCCCCGTGTATCGCCGGGAAAGACGAGACCCTCATGTCTATCTGGTTCCCCTCGATCTTAAGCCTGAACCTGCCGTCCTGCGGACTTCTTTTTACCGCTATGTTCATGTCGGACATTATTTTTATCCTGGAAAGTACGGCCGCCTGCAGGGTTTTTGGCAGGCACGACGCTTCTCTTAATATGCCGTCCTGGCGGTAGCGAACTCTCACCATCTTATCCTCGGGATTTATGTGGATATCGGAAGCCCCTTCTTTAACAGCTTCGCTTATTATGAGGTTCACCAGTTTAATGACAGGGGCCTGTTCGGCGGCTTGTCTCATCTTTTCCGGTGATAATTCGTCTTCTTCATCCCTTATCTTCTGTTCCTCAACTTCTTCGTTGTCTATCTTTTTTATAACCTCATCTATCGAGGCTCCGGCGGCGAAATACTGGCTGAAGGCTTTTTTTATGTCGGTTTCCGTGGTAAGCACGGGCTCTATTATGCATTTTGTCATGGCGCGCAGTTCGTCAAGGACTACCACATCCAACGGATCGGTCATTGCCACCGTTATTATGTCCCCGGCTTTAAAGAGAGGGATTACATGGTGTGTTTTTGCGAATGTTTCCGGGATGAGGGACAGTATCTTTGCGTCGATTATATAACTGTTAAGGTTTACGTACGGGATGCGCATCTGCTGCTCGAAAAAGGAGATAAGGTCTGATTCTTTTACCATTCCCAGAGAGATCAGGGTCTTTCTCAGGGGCAGCTTCAGCTTCTTTGCCTCAGTTTCCGCCTGGGAGAGCTGCGCCTTTGTAAGAACACCCTTGTCCACCATGATCTCGCCGAGTGATTTTTGCTCTTTCATCTTGAGGTCCTTTCTTGTAGTGCTCGGTATAAGTATTTTACAAAGCATTATATATTGATGTCGAAAAAAAGTAAATGACGCTTGACGGATCGCCGGCAGAGGGAGTATAATGTTAATCGAATTAACTATTAACCAAGTTAACTAATTATGGAAGATTTTGCAAGAAGATTTGAGGAGCTGTTGCCTGTCATATTCCGCTATATACATAAGGCGGACAGCGGGGATTTTATGAAAATGAACCTGACATTTTCCCAGGTGATGATGCTGGGCCTCATAGGGCAGAAGCGATCGCCGAAAATGAAGGACCTGGCCACAGAGCTCGGGGTCACTCTCAGTAATGTTACTGGCATGATCGACCGGCTCATTTTGTCCGGATACGTAAAAAGATATGAAGATCCTTCGGACAGAAGAGTGGTAAGAGTTAAGCTGACCTCTAAAGGGGCCGAGATAAAAGCAAGGGTGTCTTCACATAAGAAGCAGTGCATGGAACGGGTCTTTTCTAAACTTTCCATTTCCGACAGGTCTGCTATCATAAGAATAATGGAAAAGCTTGCCAAAGAGATAAACACAGAAGGAGCGGAAGCATGAAGCTGAAAACGATCCTCAGATGGGTGGTAATATTGTCTGTTCTGGTTTTAGGGTATCGGATATCAACAAGGATCTTTTCATCAAGGTCCGTTGAATCTGACAGGGCCGTTCCGGTGATAGTGAGAACCCCGGAGATAGGGCCTATAGAAGAGAATATAATCCTCTCTGCAGACGTCAAAGCCCAGACAGAAGTTATGGTCAGGCCCAGAATGGCCGGGCGTGTACAGGAAGTATACGCGGAAGAAGGGCAGTATGTTGAAAAGGGAGATCCTTTGCTTTCATATATCGAAGGGATAACCCCGGATGATGACCTCTATAATGATATGGTGGTTACGGCCCCGGTCTCCGGACTGGTCGGAATGAAGCTCGCCAAGATAGGAGAGCACGTAACGGCTCAGGTCGGAGGATTGGTAAACCCGGTCTTTGTGATCTACGATATAAGCAAAGTAAAGATATATGCCAATGTTCCGGAAAAATACTATTCTCTGGTCAGGGTCGGCATGCCGGTAAAAGTGTCGCTGGATGCTTATCCCGGGGAGATATTCAAAGGGGCTGTGAACAATATACGCCCCGTGATCGATCCGCTCAGCCGGACGACCCAGATAGAGATCTTGCTTCCCAACAGTTCCGGGAGAATAAAACCGGGAATGTTCGCTAAGATAGATCTCCCTCTGAAACAAATAAGCAAAGCCCTTATAGTGCCCTTTGATTCCGTTTTGGGGGATGAACAGAAATATGTATATCTTTCTGTTTCGGGAAGGGCAAGGAAAGCGCCGGTAACTCTGGGGCTCCAACAGGGAAATTCAGTTCAGATAATTAAAGGTTTGGCCCAATCTGATAAGGTCATAGTATCGGGGCAAAGGGTCGTGATAGACGATGCAAAGATCGAGGAGCAATCCAGGTGATAAAGCTTTTTGTAAAAAGGCCCCTGCTGACCCTTTCGGCTTTTATAGTTCTTGCGATATTGGGTATTTACGGCCTTTTTAGCGTTCCTCTCGATTTTTTGCCGAACATATCTCTGCCGACGCTTACGGTTATAACCACTTATCCGGGGGCGGGGCCTAGCGACATAGAGACCACAGTTTCAAAAGTCATAGAAGATTCGGTGGCAACTGCCCCGAATATAGACAAAATAACCTCGGACAGCATAGAGAACCTTTCCACCGTGACCATTACTTTCAAGTGGGGGACGGATATTGACGCGGCGTCAGCCGATGTGAGAGACAAACTTGACCTTGTAAGGGCTAAGCTCCCAAAGGATGTGGACGCTCCGGTAATATACAAATTTGATACTTCACAGATCCCCGTTTTGGTCATGGGGATATCGGCCGATCAGTCTTATAGGGAACTTTATCAGATAGCCGACAAAAAGATATCTCCGGCCCTTAAAAAGATACAGGGGGTCGGTACCGTAATAATCTCGGGAGGCCTTGAGCGGCAGATAAATGTCGATGTGGACCGCTATCGCCTGGAGTCATACGGGCTTTCCATAAATCAGGTGAATGCGGCGCTTCAGGCGGCAAATCTTTCTCTGCCGGCAGGATCGATAAAGTCGGGAGAGCTTGAGTACGGAATAAGGATCCCCGGGGAATTCGGCGCCGTAGACGAGATACCAAAAGTTGTCGTGGGATATTTCAACGGCGCCGCGATATATCTCGGAGATGTGGCTAAAGTGACCGATTCCTTTAAAGAACCTGACAGTTTCACCGAAGTGGACGGGAAACCGGGCATAATGCTGCTGGTGCAAAAACAGTCGGAAGCCAATACCGTTCAGGTGGCCGGAGCGGTCCGCAAGGAACTGGAAATGCTCAAGCCCGAACTTCCTCCGGATTTCAGGATAACATACGTTCAGGATATTTCCGAAACCATCTCAAGATCGATAAATGA
>CALFCX010000021.1 GCA_937950635.1 uncultured bacterium | reverse complement strand
CGGCGACCACCGAGATCTACACTCTTTCCCTACACGACGCTCTTCCGATCCGCCCTGATAGCAGCTGTCATCCCCGCCGGACCGGCACCTATAACGATGAGGTCATATATAATACCGTTCATTTCACTGCCCCGCATTGTCTCAGGATCTTCAACAGCTGTTGCACAGGGAGGCCGATCACGTTGGACAACTCTCCTTCTATCCATTCCACAAAAGACCCTCCCCTTCCCTGTATCGCGAACGCTCCCGCTTTATCAAGCGGCTCCCCGGTTGAAACGTATTTTTTTATCTCGGGAATCGAAAGTTTTTTTATCTTGACCGCAGTCTTTTCGTGAGCATACAAGAGCTTGGCTTTTTGTGTATCCAGCACAGCCACCCCGCTTATAACATATACGACCTTTCCGCTTATGAGCTTGAGCATATCGATCGCGGATATCCTGGTCACCGGTTTGCCGAGAATACGCCTTCCCAGGACAACAACGGTATCAGAAGCTATCAGAATAGAGTTGCTTGGCTTTATTTCTGCCGATCTTATTTTCCCTATACAGTTTGACCGGACTTGGATGTAGGGATCCTTGTTATGCTCCGTGACCTCATTATGAAAGTTGGAAAGGACGAAATATCTGCCGCCTAAAAGCTTTGAAAGGATCGCTTTTCTTCTGGGAGATGTTGAAACAAGATAGACCTTTTTCCTCACTAATAAATTATATCAGCTCCGGGCCCCGTACTTGCCGAAAAAAACGAATTTATCCGGCGAAAGCCTTGTCGGCCTCTCTTTTTCGTCGCGGACCTGTTTTTCACTAAGGACGGGGCTGATCCTGTCGGAATGTTTGCCGACATTCACCAAAGTTATGACCGTCATATTATCCGGCACCGAGAGTATCTGCTTTACCTTTTGCTCATCATAACCGGCTATGGGGTGAGCGACCAGACCGAGCTCAGTAGCCCGCAGTATCAGCTGAGCCGTGGCCATGCCGGTATCAAAAAGATAGTATTGCCGGCCTTTAACATCGCAATCAAGCTCTTTTTCGCTCAAAACAGCTATAACCAAAGAAGCCGCATAACACCATTCATTCCCTTTATTGAATACGACCTTGAAGTTCTCAAGATCTTCTTCTTTGTGAATAAAAACAAACCTCCAGGGCTGATTATTGAAACAAGATGCCGAAAGAGATGCCGCAAGGGAAAGCTCTTTGATGATCTCATCCGTTATATTGGCCTTTTCAAGGGACCTGTAAGCTCTTCTTCCCGATATGGCCTCTTTTACTTCCATATCATCCTGCCTTTCTTTTTAAAAGGTTCCTGATGTTTTTTTCGGATTCCACTATCACATATATGAAAAGTCCGATAGCCAGTATCTCGATCCAGGAAGACAGCCCTATGGGTTTTGTGCCGAAAAGAGTGTTCATGACAGGAACATAAGTGAACAGGAGCTGCGCCAGAACCATCAGGAACACACCTATAAGTACGGCGCTGTTCTTAAAAAATCCTATTTTAAAAGCCGATCTTTCAAAAGACCTGCAATTGAACAAATAGAAAAGTTCGCCCATTACGAGCATGTTCGAGGCTATGGTACGTATGGTCGCGGCATCAAAACCTCTTGCCGCCTTAAGATTATACATAATGAATATACCAGCCACCAGAAGAAGGCTCACCATAACAGTTCTGAACGTAAGGTCCCGGGTAAATATCGGCATTTTAGGATCGTTGGGGGGACGGAACATCAGATCATCTTCCTTAGGTTCAAAAGCCAGGGTCATACCCAGCAGAATGGCGGTCATCATATTTATCCAAAGTATCTGCAGCGGAGAGATCGGCAGTGTGAGATTGAAAATTATCGCTATCATAATGACCAGGCCCTCTGACCCGTTAGTAGGGATGGTCCAGGCAATGAACTTCCTCAAATTATCAAAAACCCCGCGGCCTTCTTCCACCGCGGCTTCTATCGACGCAAAATTGTCATCCGTCAAGACCATGTTCGCAGCCTCTTTCGCGACTTCCGTCCCCTCTTTCCCCATAGCTATGCCTATATTGGCCTGACGCAGCGCAGGGGCATCATTAACGCCATCTCCCGTCATGGCAACTACATGGCCGAGTTTCTGGAGCGCTTTCACTATGCGCAGTTTCTGGTCGGGAGCCACTCTGGCAAAGACAGAGGTTTTGTTCACTTTTTCAGGGAGTTCCTCTTCGCTCCATCCGGATATTTCGCTGCCGTTAGCGGTCAGGATATCGTCAGGGGCCCCTTCCGCGGCGGATTTGAGGCCTATCATTTTTGCTATGGCCCTGGCTGTTTCCATATGGTCGCCGGTTATCATCTTAACTATTATTCCCGCATTATGGCAGGACGCTATAGCCTTTATGGCTTCTTCGCGCGGAGGGTCCATCATAGCCTGAAATCCGAGGAAGACAAGACCGGACTTTATGTCTTCATGGTCCACGGTATTCTTCTCTGAAGAGAAGCTCTTCTTGGCGAAAGCAATAACTCTCAGTCCCTTCGACGCCATGGAAGCGGCGGTTCTTTCAAGGTCGCTAATATTTACTGGAGTTCCGCCGGCCAAGGAACCACATTTTTTCAAAACTGTTTCGACAGATCCCTTTACATAGCAGGTTCTGTCCTGCTGACCTTCAAAAGAATGCAAAGTCGCCATATATTGATAATCCGATCCGAAAGGTATGAGATCCACCCTTTTTGTTTTGCTATAAAGAGCCTTTTTTTCGATTATTCCGGCTTTTTCGGCAGAAACAAGAAGCGCTCCTTCCGTTGGATCTCCGTGAACAGAATAACTACCGTCTTTTTCAACCAGTTTAGACTCATTGCAAAGGGCTCCGCATATAAGGCACTCTTCCAAATCTTGATTTTCACCTAGATCGATCTTATTATCACCGTCAAATATATTTCCTGTTGGAATATATCCTTTTCCGGAAACATGATAAAGCTTCCCTCCGGCAAAGATCTCCTGCACGGTCATTTTGTTCTCCGTAAGAGTCCCGGTCTTGTCTGAACATATAACGGTAGTGCTGCCCAGGGTCTCAACGGCCGGCAGGGTCCTTATTATCGCCTTGCGTCTGGCCATGCGTGAAACGCCTATTGCCAGTATTATGGTTATCGCTGCAGGAAGCCCTTCCGGTATGGCTCCCACGGCAAGGGCAACAACGGCCATGAACGAGTCAAGCACCGAATTCGAGTAAACAAAGGAACCCATAAAGAAAGTAAAGACCGAAAAGGCCATTATCACGTAAAGAAGAACTCTGCTGAAATAGGCCATTTTTTTTGTCAGCGGGGTCTCAAGGTCTTCCGATTTTTCCACGAGGTCTGATATCTTTCCGAGCTCGGTAGAATTTCCCGTAGCCGTTACAACAGCTTTCCCAAAACCGTCGGTAACAAGCGTGGATGCATAAGCTATATTGGTCCTGTCGGCAAGTATCGCATCCGTATGGACGGTTTTCGGGCTTTTATCAACGGGCAGCGATTCCCCTGTAAGTACGGACTCATTTATCCTGAGGTCTTTCGAAAGGATTATCCGCATATCCGCGCTGACCTTATCACCGGAGGACAAGATCACCATATCCCCGATAACAAGGTCTTCGGAAGATATCCTGTAAGTATTTCCGTCCCTTACTACCATTGTCTGCGAGACCATGGATTTTGCCAGTGCGGCAAGAGCGTTGACTGCTTTTGATTCCTGCACATAACCTACTATCGCATTCACAAGCACCACTCCGAATATCACCGAAGAATCCACATATTCCCTGAAGAACAAGGTGATGAAACCGGATGCAAGCATGGCATAGATGAGAGGCTGGTTGAACTGGGCAAGGAACATGAAAAAAGGATTGTGCTGTTTTTTCTTCTTGAGTATATTCGGACCGTATTTTTCTTTTCTCGAAAGGGCCTCTTGCTCGGAAAGACCCTTATCAGCGTCAGTTCGCATCAATTCTATGATTTTGTCCGCACCCTGATCATGCCAGTTCGAAAAATTCCCAAGTTGACCCATTTGCTATTTATTATGAATTAAAGAAGATATAACTGCAAGAGGAATGGCTTTTGTTTTGGGGTGGTCGACCGGACTCGAACCGGCAGCCTTCAGGGCCACAACCTGATGCTCTAACCAAATTGAGCTACGACCACCATGCGCAAAGCACTTTTCATCCTTACTGCTTACTCCTTGAGGAACAAGGAGTAAGGAATAAGTGTTCAATTCCGCTTCGCAGAATTGAACCGTCCCCGGGGCGAATCGAACGCCCAACCTACAGCTTAGAAGGCTGTTGCTCTATCCAATTGAGCTACGGGGACACTTCGACTCACTCCGTTCGCTCAGTATAAAAAGCGGGCGATGGGATTTGAACCCACGACCTCCTGCTTGGAAGGCAGGAGCTCTACCGCTGAGCTACACCCGCATCATTCGACAAGCTCATGATTGCGACAATAAACATATTTGCTCCATTGTCTATCTCACCTGAGTAAGTCCCGAGCTTGTCGAGGGACTACACCCGCAACTCTACTCACTTAGGGAAATCGGGGTGAGCCGATTCGAACGGCCGACCTCTCGCACCCCAAGCGAGTGCGCTAACCAAACTGCGCCACACCCCGTTGTTCGACAAGCTCACAACTTGAACGGAATGGCACTGAGCTTGTCGAAGTGCCACACCCAGACATTGTTAATTCTAACAAGTACGGGAATTATAATCAACAAACAGAAAAAATCGGGGAGACAGGATTTGAACCTGCGGCCCCCTGCTCCCAAAGCAGGTGCTCTACCAAGCTGAGCTACTCCCCGTAAATGAAAAAGCCGCGTTTTAATTATAACACGCGGCTTTTTAGAGCAAAAATATGCCGGTTCTATTTTAAGGAAACGTTCATTACAGGATACTTGTCCGCTGAAGAAGCATCAAAAACAAGCTTTTCCGGTTCCGCTTCCGTGGGCATCGTGAACACATATGCGGTCTTGAAAGTTTCATCGGTCATAAGCTCTTTTATATCTTCGTTGTCTGCCCAGTTAACGGGATTTTTGGATATATTCTCCATATAATAAACCCGGTTCTTATCTATTACCATCACGCGGTGATAGTCCCCTCCGTAAACCGCCGTGAACGGGTCTTTGTTCTTTATCTCCACGGTAACAACGAAAAACCTGGTGCCTTCCGGGGCTCTTTGGCCTCTGGGATCGGCATCCTTGAACTCTGTATCAACCACCCTGAAAGCGGTATGCCCGTTGTTAAGCCATGTACCTACAGGACCGGCAAGATCACCTTGTTTAACGGCTGTTGCGGTCGTTTTCTTAGAAGACGTTTTTTGGGATTTTCTTTGTATGGTGTTCCAGTTCCTGAGCACTTTCTGTTTTTCAGCCCTTAAAGCTTTTACCTTGGCAACATTCCCCTGTGCTTTAAAAGAAGCTATCTGAGAATCAACACGCTGAATATATGCCCTTACGTCATCCTGAGTAGAAGGCATCCTTGTATATGAAGGTTGTGAAGGTTTTTGTGCGGGAGTCTTTTTAGCAGAAGGTTTGGATGTTTGAGCTTTAACGGCTTTGGCCGAAGAGGACACGCTCTTTTTTTGAAGCGCCTTCCATTTTTTTAGAGTTCTTTGTTTTTCGGCCTTGAGTTGTTTTACCTTGGAAGTATTGCCCTGGGCCCTGTTGAACGTTATCTTTGCATCCAAAAGCTTGATATACTCGGAAACTTCTTTCTGCGTAGGCTGCTTTGATTGCGCGAAAGCCGCCGCCGCGACCAGAATAAAGACCAGTCCGACAAAGATTTTCATATTCCTCATGACGGAGACCTCCTCACGGGCTTAATAATGATGCTGTAAATATAACAAAAGGCACCATATAAATCAATACTGCCCTATATTGTTATATCGGCAATACCGGCATGGAAATTGCAGGCAAAAAAACGAAGAAAAATCGGGGCGGCGGGATTTGAACCCACGACCTTTCGGTCCCGAACCGAACGCTCTACCAAGCTGAGCCACGCCCCGTTGCTTAACAAGATCAAGATCGGGACCAGGAGACTATGTCCCAATATCTCAAAAAGAAGGGATATTGTAAGAAAATTCTTTATAACCCTTAGGTATTTCGAACAAAGATTCTGATTGAGGTCCGAATTTTATATTCCTTAGCTCCATGGACCATTTGCCGTCGACAGATGATGTCTTTACCGGCATGCTTAATCTCGAAGATATCCACTGCAATATCGAATTGCTTTTCCCGCCGGCATTATAGGTCACTTTGTACTTATCGGCTTTTATGCCGTTGATCGTTTCAGTACCGACCTTTTCCCTTTTTATCTCGCCTGCCATCTTTTGAGAAACACCTTTTGTGTTATCTTCGGTCATTGCCTGTTTCATGTACATTTTCTGTGAAGGCATGAGTATCCATACGGTCTTTGTATCCATTCTGGATATAGTGATAGTTTGAGGAGTTTCCATCCTGAACTTATCCTTAGCGAAGAACATTTTCCCTTTGGACGACATGGAACCTGCCTTGCTCACAAAGTCCGCCGAAAAGTCGCTGGCGACCGGGCACGAACAGCCTATCACGGAGATCAATAAAA